>JBEANF010000028.1:0-22320 GCA_041165585.1 Actinomycetota bacterium
CTGATGAGTTTAGTGATCGTGTTTGGAAGCGAGTGCGAGCAGATTACGATGCAACGTGGAATGTCGATAAGGTCGGTGGTCACGAAAAGGCATTCTGCTGCTTTAATGCAACGGCGCGTGATTATGCACGAGTAGGACAAGCGATTATGAGTGGCGCACCCGATATCGCAAGCCCATCTTGGACAGCCCGACTTTCAACTCCGGTTGTCACTCTCGATTATGGGTGGGGCTATGGAGCTCAAATGTGGCATCCATATCCAGGAATTAACCTCATGATGGGTCTTCATGGTCAATACATCTATCAGGATAAAGCTAATAACACTGTCATCGTGAAATTAAGCGATATGCCAACTAGCGCCGATGGAATCAGTGTTGATGTTGCAGCAGTCCTGAGAGAAATATCAGAGAAGAACTAGGTCGTCACGATGCACGAGCTCGCGCTCGTATTCTGCACCAAGTGATGCTGCTAGCTCTTTTGTGGATCGTCCCAACATCTGAGGAATCTCATCGGCATCAAATGCAACTAAACCTCGGGCGATGACTTCACCGCTCTGCGAAACTAATTCAACGGTGTCACCTGAGATGAATTCGCCACTAATTTGGGTAACACCTGCCGGAAGTAACGAGACGCCTCGTTCACGAATTGCCGTTACTGCGCCATCGTCAAGAACTAAACGACCTTGTGGTGTTGAGGCGTGTGCAAGCCAGAGTAGTCGCGAAGTAGTGCGCTGACCTTGTGAATGAAAGAGCGTTCCAAACTCTCCGCCACCAAGAGCATCAGCAGACTGTGCAAGAGATGTAAGCAACATAGGAATTCCAGCGCTAGTTGAAATGCGGGCTGCCTCAACTTTGGTGACCATTCCCCCACTTCCAACACCAGCTGAACCCGCCCCGCCTAGTGCAATCGATTCAATATCTGCCATGGCCCGCACTTCGTGGATTGGTGAAGCGCCAGTTTGTGTTGGTGGTGCATCGTATAAAGCATCAATATCTGAGACTAAAACCAATAGATCTGCGCCAATTAACATCGCAACGAGGGCTGCCAGGCGATCATTGTCACCAAAACGAATCTCTTGTGTTCCGACCGAGTCATTTTCATTGATGATTGGGACAACCCCGAGTGAAAGTAACTTGGAAAGTGTCTGATGAGCGTTCTGATAATGAGAACGACGAACAATATCTTCAGTAGTAAGAAGTACTTGCGACGATACGATTGAATGCTTAGTAAATGCCTCGTTGTAGCGAGCAATAAGTAGACCCTGCCCCACGGATGCTGCAGCCTGCTGGGTTGGTAGATCCTTTGGGCGAGAGTTCAATTTCAGTGGTGCAAGGCCTGCTGCAATGGCACCGGAGGAGACAAGAGCCACTTCAGCTCCACGCAATTTAAGCGATGCGATAACGCCAACAATTTTCTCAACTGATGCCGAATCAAGTTGTGAACCAGCGGTGCCAGTAAGGGACGAGGAACCGATCTTTATCACAATGCGCTTAGCAGAGGTAATTGCGATGCGATCCATATGGCTACTCCTTCACCCGCGGCGAATGGGGATCTTCTACGTTGTACTCCCACTGCTGTGCAATCTCTTCGTCACTGAGTTGATCAATTTCACGCTCTGGTACCAACCATGTTGATTCAAGACGGGAATCTTCACCGCGACGATGTAAATGCCCTGCTAATTGTTCGGCACCTGCCTCGATTGTTGGCTCCCAGTCGAAGATGATCTCATCATCACCATCACCTATGCGAACTTCGCTACCGGCAATCGCTCCCTTTTTGTAGAGCTCTTTCTCAACGCCGAGTTGGGCAAGTCGGTCTGCCAAGTATCCAATCGCTTCAGCGTTCTTAAAGTTTGTCTGCCGTACCCAGCGCTCTACCTTCTTGCCACGTACCGTAAAGGAGCCATCTGCATTTGCACGTACTGTAAATCCTGAATCATCCACTGCCGTTGGTCGCAAGATAATGCGTGTGCGCTCATCGGTTGCTGCCTCCGCGCGGGCCTTGTGAACCAGGCGACCCATCGCATAGATCAATTCTTGTAAACCTTCACGGCTTGCCGCAGAGACTTTGTAAACGTCATATCCCTTATCACGCAGAGTCTGCTCAACCATATCAGCCATAGCAGAGCCATCTGGCAGGTCAATTTTATTGAGGGCGACAATGCGAACTCGATCGTCAAGTCCACCGTAAAGCGCAAGTTCTTCTTCAATAATCTCTAAGTCAGTGACTGGATTGCGATCGGTCTCGAGTGTTCCACAATCAAGAACATGAACGAGAGCAACACAGCGCTCAACATGGCGCAAGAATTCAAGGCCAAGACCTTTGCCTTGTGATGCTCCTGGAATAAGTCCTGGAACATCTGCCACAGTAAAGCGAGTCTCCCCCGCTTGAACAACGCCAAGATTTGGAACCAGAGTTGTAAATGGATAGTCAGCGATCTTGGGGCGCGCTGCAGAGATTGCAGCGATCAGTGATGACTTGCCAGCACTTGGAAATCCAACGAGTGCAATATCTGCAACAGATTTTAATTCCAGTGTCAGTGTGCGTGATTCGCCTGGTTCGCCTAGCAGAGCAAATCCTGGTGCACGGCGCTTTGATGAAGAGAGTGCAAGGTTTCCTAGGCCGCCATGTCCACCTTGTGCTGCCAAAAATGTTGTACCGATTCCGACTAAATCTGCAAGGAGATTGCCATCTTTGTCGTAAACAACTGTGCCATTTGGAACAGGCAGAATGAGATCCTCTCCAGCATGACCATCTTTACGATCGCCA
This sequence comes from Actinomycetota bacterium, assembly GCA_041165585.1. Lineage (GTDB taxonomy): Bacteria > Actinomycetota > Actinomycetes > Nanopelagicales > Nanopelagicaceae > Planktophila. Next base: position 2,768 of record JBEANF010000028.1, read on the forward strand.
TATCCTTGATGACCTGAAGTTGCTTTGCGATGTGGTGAATGGTGAAAGTCCAACAATGTTGTGACGCTGGAATCGACAACGAGAATAACGTCGCCACCACGTCCACCGTTGCCACCATCTGGACCACCAAGTGGTTTAAATTTCTCGCGCTTTACAGAGACGCAGCCGTCTCCACCTTTACCTGCCGTTGCGAAAAGAGTTACGCGGTCGACAAATGTTGTCATCGCCTATCCCCTTTCCTAACTTTGGCCCGAATATTTAAAAGAAATAAAAAAGCGGACACGCATGGATGCGGCCCGCTCTTTTACGAGAAACCTTTTTACGCTACCGGAACTACATTCACTACACGGCGACCGCGAGCGCGACCGAATTCAACAGCTCCTGCCGCAAGTGCAAAGAGTGTGTCGTCCTTACCGCGTCCTACGTTCTTGCCTGGGTGAAAGTGTGTTCCGCGCTGACGGACCAAGATCTCGCCTGCGTTAACTTCTTGTCCACCGAAGCGCTTGATGCCAAGGTACTGTGGATTGGAATCGCGACCGTTACGTGTCGAGGAGACACCCTTCTTACTTGCCATTTATTGCGCCCCTTTTACTTAACGCCGCTGATCGCGGTGATCTTAACTCGAGTGTGTTGTGCACGAAAACCTTGACGGCGGCGATAGCCGGTCTTGTTCATGTAACGAAGGATGTCGATCTTTGGACCTTTTACTTCGTCGATGATCTCGCCAGTCACCTTCACAGATGCGAGCGCCTTTGGATCTGCAGTAACGGTTGTACCGTCAACGACGAGAACAGCTGGGAATGAAACTGATGAACCAGCAGCAGAGTCGATGTGATCGACTGTGATGGTCTCGCCAACAGTTACCTTCTCCTGGCGTCCGCCAGCCTTCACGATTGCGTACACGTTATTACTCCAGTTCAGTTAAGCCTTGGACCCAGCATGAAGCTGGCCTTGGGCAGGGGTCTAGGGTACGGAGTCCGCACGCCTAGGGTCAAATCGGTTGGGTCAGGCTCCTGGCGTGATGACGCCAGTGGAAGCTGCACGGCGACGGCGACGGCCCTTGGGGGTCGTTACGGCATCGCTTTCGCTCTCGGCCGGAGTCTCCTCATTGAGAACCTCATGAAATTCATGTTCGGTCGCTGCTTCTTCCTCAACATCGGGATGGTGAGCAGTCTGTGAATTTACCTGTGGGGTGGGAGCCTTGATCTTCACTGGATCCATATGAATATGAATTCCGCGACCAGAGCATGAATCACATGTTGTTGAGAATGCTTCGATGAGTCCTTGACCGACACGTTTACGAGTCATCTGCACAAGACCAAGCGAAGTAACTTCTGCAACTTGGTGTTTTGTGCGATCGCGACCTAAACATTCAATGAGGCGGCGAAGTACAGCTTCACGGTTTGATTCAAGAACCATATCGATAAAGTCAATAACAATGATTCCACCGAGGTCGCGCAGACGTAATTGGCGAGCAATCTCTTCTGCAGCTTCCAAGTTATTTTTGGTAACGGTCTCCTCGAGGTTTCCACCTTTACCGATGAACTTACCTGTGTTTACATCGATGACAATCATCGCCTCGGTGCGATCGATAACAAGAGATCCACCTGAAGGTAGGTAGACCTTGCGATCAAATGCCTTGGCAAGTTGTTCCTCGACGCGATAGTCAGCAAAGAGATCACCGGTACCTGTGTACTTTTGAATCTTGCTTACGAGCTCAGGTGCAATGGATCCCAAGTACTCGTTGATCTCTGCATAGGCTTCTTCACCTTGAATAATGAGAGTGCGGAAATCTTCATTGAAGATATCGCGTATAACGCGAACAGCTAGATCAGGTTCTGAGAGCAAGACAGCTGGTGCATGGAAGTTTGGATTCTGCGACTTGGCGTAGATATCTTCCCACTGTGCTTTAAGACGTGCGACATCGTTGGTGAGTTCCTCTTCTGAGACACCTTCTGCCGCTGTGCGAACAATGACGCCAGCTTCTTCAGGAATTAAGTTCTTAAGAATCGCCTTTAAGCGTGTGCGCTCAGACTCTGGTAAACGCTTTGAAATTCCACTCATGCCACCGCCTGGAACGTAGACAACATAACGTCCTGGCAGAGAAATTTGAGATGTTAGACGAGCACCCTTTTGACCGATTGGATCTTTAGTTACTTGAACTAAAACAGGCTGACCTGTCTTGAGAACCATTTCAATCTTTCGTGGTGAGGATTCAGAGATACCGGCTGCATCCCAGTTAACTTCACCAGCATAGAGAACTGCGTTACGTCCCTTGCCGATATCTACGAATGCTGCTTCCATGGAAGGAAGAACGTTCTGTACTCGACCAAGGTAGACGTTTCCAACATAGGAAACGTTGGCATTACGGTTGACGTAGTGCTCAACCATCACCTTATCTTCGATCACGCCGATCTGAATTCGATCACCAATCTGGCGAACCACCATTTCGCGATCAACGTTTTCACGACGGGCTAAGAATTCTCCATCAGTGATGATGGTTCCGCGACGGCGATATGGTTCACGGTAATCGCCGCGTGAATCTCCGCGGTCGCGATCACGACTGCGATCTCTTTCGCGACGATTACGAGTGCCGCGTTCGGCACGCTCTGCACGATTTGGACGCTCTCGAACTTCGCGGACCTTAACAACCGTGACCACACCATCTTCATCGATGGTCTCTCCCGGAGTGACATCATCTCCTGCTGCACGACGGCGACGACGGCGGCGATGCGTGGAGCCATCTGCCGAGACAGAAGATGAACCATCTTCTGATGACTCAGATGAATCTTGGCTTGAATCTACATCTTGTTCTTCGCCACCTTCTGATTGTGCTCGGCGACGTCCACGTCCTCCGCGGCGACGGCGACGATTGCGATTGCGTGGATCAGAGTCACTCTCATCTCCTGCAGATGCATTGCTCTGAGCAGACTCTTGATCGCCCGAATTTTCATCCTCACTCTTTGCCTTTGCGCGACGAGGAGTTTTTGCAGGAATATCTGTGGCCTCTGCTGCTTGGAAAATTGGTACTGGAATCGCGGCTGCGCGCTTGCGCGTCTTTGGTGCAGCTTCAACCTCTGATGTTGCGGCTACGTCGGGAGCGTCAACGCTCTCGTTGCCTGCTTTTGCCTTGCTCTTTTTAACCGCACGCTTGCGCGGTGATTTTGGCTCGATTGCCATCTCTGTAAATCCTCTACGCCACTACATAGGTAATGACTTGCTCGTAGCTCAAGTCTCCTTGAGCAAAATCTTCTACCGATCCCACTGTGGGTTCGATACCCAATACTTCCTTCTTAAAACTAACTAAATACCAAGAGTCCGCCGCTGGCGCGATTTCAATCGCTAGCCGCGCTGAACTGTTGCCCAATTATGGCAGATCAAGGCGCCATATTCCTAACTTTGCCACTGATTGAGCGTGATTTAGCCGCGTTGACGGGCATAAATGTTCTGCAGCAGGCCAAAACCAATGAGATTAGCGAACATGCTCGAACCACCATAGGACAAAAATGGAAGAGGTACGCCGGTCATCGGCATCAATCCCAATGTCATACCGATATTTTCAAAGGTCTGAAATGCAAACCAAGTCAGCACTCCAACGCACACCAGTCGTCCAAATGCATCAGTTGATCTTCGCGCTATTGAAAATGCTCGCATTAAAATCGTTAGGTATAAGAGCACGATAAATCCACTGCCAAGAAATCCTAACTCTTCTCCAGCGACTGTAAAGATGAAGTCTGTTTGTTGCTCTGGCACAAATCTTCCATTTGTCTGCGGTCCATCAAAGAGACCTGTACCTAAGAGGCCACCTGAACCCACAGCGATTCGTGCCTGACGCAATTGATATCCGGCTCCTTGTGAATCTGCATTTGGGTCAACAAATGATTGGAGACGTTTGACCTGATATTCGTTGATGACGCCAAGTTTAGTTGCACCAAATCCGCCCAAGAGCGCAACCAAAATGAGGCCAACTACCCAGCGAGTGGGTGCACCTGATGCACCGATCATTGCAACTACTGAGATACTGATAATAAAAACTGTACCCATATCTGGCTGCAGCAGAATTAGTCCCACTGGAATGGCTGCAACCAACAATGCTTGTATGACATCTCTATGAGATGGTTCATCCCCCTCGTGGCGATACTCTGAGAGCAACATAGACATGCCTACGATGATTGAGATCTTTGCCAACTCAGCCGGTTGAATTTGAAATCCTCCGGGAAGTGGAATCCACGCTTGCGCACCATTTACTTCACTTCCAAGTCCCGGAACTAAAACGGCGGTAAGTCCAATAACTCCGAGTCCCCAGACAATCGGTGTGTAGGCGCGCAACATGCGATAGTCGATAACAGTTGTTCCCCAGGCCAGCAGAATTCCGATGAAAATATTGATGACGTGGCGCTTGAGGTAGTACTGCGGATCTAATCCATTGGCTGCATACCAATCTCGCGTTGCAGCATAGACAAGCAGAGTGCCAATGATCAGCAGAAGTCCGACTGCAACCGTCAGAATTGGATCAAAGCCCCAAAATGAATGCGTATTTCGCGTGCGACGAAAACCCTGACGCTGGCTAATTAAGCTCATGGGGTCTCCTTCACCTTTGTGGCTGGCGATATCTTAGGGATTGTCACCGGCGGTTTCCCATTTGGATAGATTGCCGCACCAGGTATAACTGTTGAACCTTTCACACCAAAAAGAGTTTCGTAGATTTTTCTTGCTCCGACACCTGATGATGAGGCACCAAATCCACCTTGAGAGACCATCATTACCACAGCAAATCGCGGCTTTTCTGAGGGAGCATAGGAAGCAAACCAAGATGTATCACTCTTGAGAGTGCCGTTAGCATTTTTTCCAAATACTTGCGCCGTACCTGTCTTACCACTTACTGCAATGGGGAATCCTGCAAATGCCCCTGCTCCGGTTCCACCAGTAACCACTTCACGCAAGGCATCATGAAGGAAGTCGATAGTTTTTTTATCTGCTGGAAGTGTTCCAATTTTCTCAGGCTCAATTTTCTTAATTACTTTACCTTCTGTAGTAACTATCGCCTCTCCTACAGTAGGTTTCCAAATCGTTCCACCATTTGCAATCGCTGCATACATCTGGGCTAGCTTCAGTGGAGTAATTACTGTATCGCCTTGACCGATCGAGAAGTTAACAGCATCTCCAGCACGAATTTTGTCTCCATCGAGACAATTCTCTCGGGCCAGTTCTATCAAAAATGCGGTCTGCTGTGCTTTGGATGCTCGCTCTTTATAGTTGCAATAGAAATCTTTATTCTCTTCATACCAACTCTTACGCCAATCTCGATTTGCTAGACGGCCTGAAGATTCAGATGGAAGATCAATTCCGGTTTTCTTTCCGATTTGAAACCCTTCGGCAGCTTTAAAAAAGTAATCATTCGGATTTGCCTTGGGCTTAAGTCCCCCATCTTTGAGCCATTCAGCGAATGCAATTTTGTACCAAAGGGTGTCACACGAGACTGCAATAGCTTTTTTCAGTGAAATTCTTCCTAGAGCCTTGCTCTCAAAGTTCTGAAAAGCACGCGTTCCCACTTGGTATTCTGATGGACAGTCATAGGTTGCATTGAGGTTATATCCCGCATTGGCAGCGGCTACGACTGAGACTGATTTAAAGGTTGATGCGGGTGCAAAGAGCCCTTGCAGAGCGCGTGAAAGAGCAGGTACTCCTGACGCCTCTGAATAGAGTTCACTGGCTTGCTTGACTGTAAGTCCGCGTTCATAAGCATTTGGATCGTAGGTTGGATAAGAGGCAAGAGCCAAAATACGGCCAGTGACGACATCCATCACCACCGCAGCGCCACCATCTGCTCTGTAACCATTTGCACGTGAGCGCGCAACGGCGTCGGCTAGCGCTTTCTCGCTAGCTGCCTGCAAGCGAACATCAATACTGGTCACTAAGTGATTTCCTGGAACAGGATTAGTAACTTTACTTGTGTTTGTCACAGCTTCTTTACGATCAACGATAACTGTCTTGATGCCCGGAGTTCCGCGAAGAAACTCGTCGTATTGAATTTCAAGACCTGCCTTACCGATTGATTCTGATCTAAAGTAACTTCGACCATTATCTCCTGCGAGATCGCCCTCAGTGAGAGGTCCGATATAACCGAGCATGTGCGCGGCATTAACGTCAGCATTGGCTGGATAAGTACGAATTGCTATGGGTTGCGCATCAATTCCGGGGTAAAGGTCTGATCGCTCCACAATTTGAAGGGCAAGAGAAGGATCTGCATCCTTTGTTATTGGAATCGGCTGAAATCGAGAACCTGTCCAACATCCTGCGCGTTTACCCTTCTCGAGCTCTCCACACAGGCGTGTACGTTGAAAGACATCACCATATTTAAGGCCAAGTAATTTTGCTAAAGAACGAAGCACGGCTTCACCCTTATCTTCTTGCTTATCAATCTTGGTGCGATCGACGGTGATAGCTACGCCAACTTTATTGAGAGCCAAGGGAACGCCGGATGAATCCACGATTAGCCCGCGAGTAGCAGGAGTGACAACATCTCGGCTCTGGATTGATAGCGCTGCTTCTTTATATTTTGGTCCAGCAGCTACCTGTAGGTAGAAGAGACGTCCGAGCAAGGCAAGCATTAAGGAAATAATAAATATCTGAATCACGAGAAGGCTCAAACGAGAACGCAGATTCATAAGCGCGACCTTGAATCATCGATGAAATCGTATGCACGGGCGACCAAAGGCATTGTCATAGGGACGATCGCTGCTGACCACAGTGCACCAATTAATAATGAAGTGAAAATAGATTGAAAGTTTCCTACATTTTCTCCCAGTAAGAGTGAGAGCAAGAGATAAAGAACTCGCGCAACAACGACGGCTGATGTTACGAGAAATGTGATAGTGAAAGGATTCATACGAACATTTTCATAACCAAGACCAAGATAGGAAATGCCAAAGCCCACGAGAATTAATACAAATGTCCACTGCCCTACAGCCCCAGAAGTACTTTGTGACAGATCGATCAATAATCCCGCAGCAAAACCTGTAAGCGCGCCAACATCAGGTGCCGAGAGTGCCGCCCACAACAATGCGAAAATAAGAAAGAGGGAGAATCCTCCACCTGCAATATGGAGTTGAGTGACAAAAGCTTCTTGGATTACATAGATCACGATAAAGAGCAGTGCTGAGAGTGAAAGCTTGCGGGTTGACATTACTCGGTGCCATCTGCACTTGGTGACGGTGATCCACTAGGTGTAACAAATACCGTGACCGTCGGAACTGGTGTTGGTTCAGGCTTTTTTGGAATTAATGCATCGCGTGGATCTACCTCTGCTCCTTTGAGCACAACTGTGACGATGCCGATAGCCGAGAAATTGGCGAAGAATCGAACATCTGCCGTTTGAGTCACCGCGCCTGCTGCATTATCTACAGCAGTAACTTCTCCAACTGGGACGCCTGGAACAAATGGTCTGTTGTTTACGCTGCCTCGCGCTACGAGAATATCTCCGACCTTGATTGTGGATTGGTTATCTAAAAGCTGCAGCACTCCTTTTCGAGTGCCTTGACCTGAAAGTATTCCAATTTGCTGACTTGCGGCCACGCGGACACCAATTCGGAATGAGGGATCGGAGGCAAGAGATACCAGAGCGCTACTTGGATAGACAGTCTTAACAACACCGATTAGCCCGTAGGCGTTAATAACCGTCATATTTTCCTTGACACCATCACGCGCACCTACATCGATGGTGATCGATTGGGTAAATGATGTTGTAGCGCCTTGTGAAATTACTCGCGCACTAACAACTTTATATTCAGCTTTTCCAGCTAAATCAAGGGCGCCTTGTAGTTGCTCAAGCTGTGCATCTACATTTCTACGCTGACGTAATTCAGTCAGAAGTCGACCGTTCTCTTCTCTGAGAGCTTCCATCTCCGAACGAGTACGTCCGAGGTGAATCACATCAGAGAAGAAATTACGAACAGGAGAGAGCACAGTTGAGCCAAAACTTTGAACTGGACTAAGAGCGCTCTGGGTTCCAGTGCGAATACCACCAATAACAGATACACCACGCAGATCTAATGTGATCAGGAAGAGCGAGGTGATAATCAGAATAATGAGCAGTAAACGCCCGCGGTTCTCTCCGCCGCGCGCCATGACCTAACCGCCTATCGACGTGGTTCTGAGATCAAGACCTTTTCAAGTGCCTCGAACTCTTCAATACATTTGCCTGAACCCTCAACAACTGCATCCAATGCACGCTCTGCGACGTGTATAGGCATTCCAGTTTCGCGGCGAAGGCGCTCATCAAGACCCTTAAGGAGCGCTCCACCACCGGTGAGAACAATTCCGCGGTTAATCAAGTCAGATGAGAGCTCTGGTGGGCACTTGTCGAGGGTGTTCTTTACAGCTGCAACGATCGCCTTAACTGGTTCATCAAGTGCTTTACGAATTTCTGCGGCAGTAACAATGATTGTCTTTGGAAGACCTGTAGCAAGATCGCGTCCGCGAATCTCAGCATCCTTTTCATCTGCAAGGACATAAGCAGAACCAATAGCCATCTTGATCTCTTCAGCTGTGCGCTCACCTAGAAGTAGTGAATATTCACGCTTGACCCAATCAATAATGGCCTGATCGAGCTTATCCCCACCTACGCGGATTGATAGAGCGGTCACGATTCCACCGAGTGAAATAACAGCAACTTCTGTCGTTCCGCCGCCGATATCTACAACCATGTTTCCGGTTGGTTCGTGAATTGGAAGTCCGGCACCAATTGCTGCAGCCATCGGCTCTTCGATGATGTAAACCTTACGAGCACCGGCATCATAACCAGCCTCTGTAACAGCGCGCTGTTCCACGCCAGTAATTCCTGAAGGCACACAGATAACAAGACGTGGCTTGGCAAGTACACGACGGCCGTGAACTTTGCGAATGAAGTGCTTGAGCATGCGCGCGGTTGTATCAAAATCTGCGATCACGCCATCTTTAAGTGGACGGATAGCAACGATATTTCCTGGTGTGCGACCAATCATCAACTTAGCCTCTGCACCAATTGCAAGAACTGCGCCGGTATCTTGGTTAACGGCAACCACCGATGGCTCGTTAAGTACAATTCCACGACCTCGTACATATACGAGTGTGTTTGCTGTACCTAGATCGATCGCCATGTCGCGACCGATGAAAGTTGTTCTGGCGCTCATTTATTTCCCTTCGAAGAAGATTGCAATTTCACGTGCTGCAGATTCTGGTGAGTCTGATCCATGAACGAGATTCTGCTGAACTTTAGTTCCTTGATCACGCGCAAGATCTCCACGAATTGTTCCAGGAGCTGCAACTGTCGGATCTGTAGCTCCAGCAAGAGATCTAAATCCCTCAATCACGCGTTGACCTTCTGCAATGATCGCAACGATTGGACCCGAGAGCATGAATTCAACGAGCGGCTCGAAGAATGGCTTACCTTTATGTTCTGCGTAATGACGTTCGAGAAGAGCGCGATCTGCCTGCATCATCTTCAGATCTGCGATGACATATCCCTTGGACTCAATGCGTCTGATGATCTCCCCGACAAGTCCGCGGGATACACCGTCTGGCTTAACCAGGATGAGGGTCTGCTCGATTTTCACCGCGTCAGTCTATTAGGGTTTTGGAGGACCCTGCGACAGCAAAGCTGCGCGAGCGGCCTCACCCTTACGCCCCACGATGATGGCCGCCACCCATAGGGCCATAAAAATCAGATTCACAATCGCCATGGCCGGAACCACGACGCTATATGCCATCAATGCAAATTGCAGGATCCATCCGATGATCCATCCGATCCTCTTCTTGAGCAACCGAACTGTTGCGATTGTGACCAGCATGAAAGCAAATCCGTAGATGATGGTCGCAGGTTCGTGGGTATCTTTTGCAAGAAGCATGGCAAAGCCCATCACAAAGATTTCCATTGTGAGTACTGCGCTACCTAAAACTTTCATGCACCTTCTCCCAAGGTCTTCTTATATTTTCTATTAAGGAATGTACGCGCCTCGCCGGCTGTGACTACAGATCCAGTCACTACGATTCCCAATGTTTCATCACTAAGGGGTCGAACGCAATCCTTGATCGCCTTCTCCAGAGCTTCATCTAGTGAGTCTGCTGAGAAGACTCGATCTGCGCCAAAGACTTCGATTGCTAATAACTCGAGCGCGGTCACATCCATAGCACGGTGGGAAGAGTTCTTGGTGACAATGACGGTATCCATAAACTTTTCAAAATTTTCAAGGATGCCACGAGCATCTTTATCACCCATTACTCCGACCACACCGATAATTTCATCAAAGGTGAATTCGGAGGTAATTGTTTCAAGCAGAGCAACACTGCCATGAGGATTATGGGCTGCATCTAAGATAATCGTGGGATCACGATGAATTACTTCACAACGACCCGGTGATTGCACGTTAGCAAAACCTTCGCGCACCGCATCGATATCTAGATCGTTCTCGCCGAAGAAGACTTCCACTGCAACCAAGGCTGCCGCAGCATTTGCCGCTTGATGCTTTCCGTGAAGTGGGATGAAGATATCGTCATAGACACCTTTGAGTCCCTGGATTGTGACAAGTTGGCCTCCAACTGCCACCGCGCGAGATAGAACTGCATACTCGACACCCTCGCGCGCAACATCTGCACCGACATCGGCTGCCTTGCGTAAAAGCTCCACCGCAACCTCTGATTCCTGTTGGGCAAGTACTGCAAAACCGCCTTCTTTGATAATTCCGGCTTTGGTTTGAGCAATCTCACGCAAAGTGTTACCTAAATACTCCATATGGTCATAACCGATGGGCGTTATTACGCTGACATCTGCTTTAACAACGTTTGTGGCATCCCACTCGCCACCCATGCCAACTTCGATGACCCCAACATCTATTGGATGCTCTGCGAATGCAGCAAAAGCCAAAGCAGTCATAGCCTCGAAGAAACTTACTGGATGTTCAAATTTAGAATCGATGAAGTCGAAGTAGGCGGAGATATCGTTATAAGCAAAGATCAATTCTTTTGGATCAATCGGCTCGCCATTAATGGCGATACGTTCACGATAGCTTTCAAGATGTGGGCTCGTAAATCGACCAGTGCGCAAACCCATTGAAAAGAGCAGCGAATCAATCATGCGCGAGGTCGTGGTCTTGCCATTTGTTCCACCGATATGGATGGTTGGGTAAGAAAGCTGGGGTGAACCGAGTGCATCAACTAAAGCGCTGATTCGCTCCATGGATGGAGCAATTCGATTCTCTGGCCAACGTGCAAGCAGTGCTGCCTCTATCGCGTCAACGCGTGCCTGGTCCTCTGCTGAAATCTCACTCATTTATTTCAGCGCAGCAAGGGCTGCAGTAATCCGTTCAATCTCAGACGTGGTCTTCACCAGTCGTTCACGAATCTCAACAACAACATCAGCCGGTGCCTTTGCCATGAAACCCTCATTTCCAAGTTTTACTTCAGCAGTCTTTTGATCTTTAAGTGCTGTAGCTAAATCTTTCTCGAGACGAGCTCGTTCTGCCTCAACATCAATAGAACCAGTGAGGTCTACCTCAATTATGGTTCCGGCAATTTCAAGGGTCGCAGATGGGACGAAATCTTTCTCTTCTAATTTGAGTAAAAAGTGAAGAGCGCTCTTGTGGGCAATGACATCTTTATTTCCCGAGAAACGTCCTGGGATCTTTTGAGAAGGTTTAAGACCTTGGTCATTTCTAAAGCGACGAACCTCAGTAACTACTTCCTGTAAGGCGCTGACAACTTTCTTAGAGTTCTTGTCGATCAGCAAAGGTTGAGCGAGCGGCCAGTTGGAGTCAACAAGTGATGATCCGCCCGTGAGTGTGCACCAGAGCTCTTCGGTTATAAAAGGCATAGCTGGATGGAGTAGGCGCAGCAACTGATCCAACACATGGCCCAATACTCGCTGAGAGGCTGCCTTGTTCTCCGATGCAAAAGTTTCTTTTGAGAGTTCCAAGTACCAATCGCAGAGATCGTCCCAGGCAAAGTGATAAATCAATTCACAGGCGCGTGAGAATTCGTAGCTCTCAAGAAGGGCATCGGCTTCTGCGATCGTCTCGTTAAGGCGTGACAAGATCCAGCGATCAATATCGTTGAGTGAATCAAATGCAGGCAGATCTCCCTCGACATGAGCGCCATTCATCATGGCAAATCGTGTGGCGTTCCATAACTTGGTGGCGAAGTTTCGAGACCCGCCGATCCAATCTTCGGCAAGAGCCTGATCTGTTCCTGGATTTGCCCCGCGTGCCAAGGTGAAGCGAAGGGCATCTGCACCGTACTTATCCATAAATTCAATCGGGTCGATGACGTTGCCGCGAGACTTTGACATCTTCTTACCAAATTGATCGCGAACTAAACCATGAAGCATGATCGTCTTAAATGGAGGTACTCCATCCATGGCAAAAATCGACATCATCATCATACGAACGACCCAGAAAAAGAGAATGTCATATCCAGTGACCAGCACGCTGGTTGGATAAAACTTTGCAAGATCGGATGTCTTTTCCGGCCAACCCATAGTTGAAAATGCCCACTGGCCAGATGAGAACCACGTATCTAGAACATCTGGATCTTGCACCCAACCAACTGGTGCACTCTCTCCTGGTCCAACTACTTGTACTTCTCCTTGTGGTCCATACCAAACTGGAATGCGGTGACCCCACCAGAGCTGGCGTGAAATACACCAGTCGTGCATGTTATCAACCCATTCAAAGTAACGAGGTTCAAGAGCTGCTGGCTCAATCTTTACCGTTCCATTACGAACTGCATCAGCTGAAGCTTTCGCAAGTGGTGCCACCTTTACAAACCATTGCTTGGAAAGCCGAGGTTCGACTGTTGTGTCACAACGTGAGCAATGGCCAACAGCATGAACATAAGGACGTTTCTCCGCAACTATGCGTCCCATCTCCTTTAGCTTCGCCACAACAGCTACTCGGGCATCAAAGCGATCCATGCCATCGAACTCAGTGCCAGTTCCATCCATTACGCCGTGCTCATTCATAATTACGACAAATGGAACGTTGTGGCGCACTGCCATCTCGAAGTCATTTGGATCATGTGCTGCAGTGACTTTGACTGCGCCAGTTCCAAAATCCATCTCCACAAGTTCGTCAGCGATGATGGGAATCATGCGATTAACAAGGGGCAACAGAACCTCGGTCCCAATGAGGTGCTGATAGCGCGGATCGTCTGGATGAACTGCAACAGCTCCGTCACCAAGCATGGTCTCAGCACGAGTCGTCGCGATGACAATTGATTGTTCGCCTTCGCCATATCGAATCTGTACAAACTCGCCGGCATCATCTTGATGCTCAACCTCGATATCTGAAAGGGCTGTGAGGCAACGTGGACACCAGTTAATAATTCTCTCGGCGCGATAAATCAAACCTGCTTCGTACATCTTCTTAAAGATTGAGACCACGGCATTGGACATGCCTTCATCCATCGTAAATCGCTCACGAGTCCAATCAACACCTGAACCCATACGCTTCATCTGATCGAGGATCGCTCCGCCAGATTCAGCTTTCCATTCCCACACTTTTGCAACGAAATCTTCGCGGCCTAGATCGTGGCGAGATTTACCTTGGCTTGCTAATTGTTTTTCAACAACATTCTGAGTAGCAATACCAGCATGGTCCATACCTGGTAACCACAAAACTTCAAAACCCTTCATGCGCTTCATACGTGAGAGACAATCTTGCAAAGTCTGATCTAGCGCGTGACCAATATGGAGAACGCCGGTTACGTTTGGAGGCGGGAGGACGATCGTAAAAGGTTCTTTAGATGACGATGCATCTGCTGTGAAATACCCAGCATCGAGCCACTTTTGATAGAGGCGAGATTCGATATCTGCTGGAACAAATGTTGCAGCGAGTTCGCGCCCATGGCTGGCTGGTGAAGACATGGGGTGGAGTCTAGTTTATTTACGCACTCTTCTCTTGCGTGCCTTTATCGCGACGAGCAGCACGTTTTGGAAGATCACCTGTGCGCAAGACATATTCCGGGGTCGCCGAATCTGTGATGCAGGCCTTATTGATAACAACCTTGGCTACATCGGCACGGCTTGGTACGTCATACATCACAGAGAGAAGAACTGATTCCATGATTGCACGAAGTCCACGAGCACCGGTACCACGTTTGAGCGCAAGATCAGCGATGGCTTCAAGGGCTTCTGCTTGAAATTCAAGGATTACATCGTCAAGGTCAAATAGGCGTTGATACTGCTTTACAAGTGCATTTCTTGGTTCAGTCAGAATCTGCATCAGAGCTGGCTTGTCTAGATTTTCAACACTTGTGATCACAGGAAGGCGGCCAATAAATTCCGGGATCATTCCGAACTTCAAGAGATCTTCTGGCATTACATCGGCGAAGATATCTTTTGAATTCTTCTCTTCCTGAGATTGCAATGTTGCATTAAAGCCAACACTGGCCGAACCGCTTCGGGCTTCGATAATATTATCTAGGCCAGCAAAAGCGCCACCAACGATAAAGAGAACATTTGTTGTATCAATTTGAATGAACTCTTGATGTGGGTGCTTACGACCACCTTGTGGTGGAACAGATGCGACAGTGCCCTCAAGAATTTTAAGGAGCGCCTGCTGAACTCCTTCTCCTGATACATCACGAGTGATGGATGGGTTCTCTGACTTACGGGCAACCTTATCGATTTCATCGATGTAAATGATTCCAGTCTCCGCCTTCTTTACATCATAATCGGCAGCCTGCAAGAGTTTAAGGAGGATGTTCTCTACATCTTCACCAACATAGCCAGCTTCAGTAAGTGCTGTGGCATCTGCGATTGCAAATGGAACGTTGAGCATGCGGGCTAAGGTCTGTGCCATAAGAGTCTTACCGCAGCCAGTTGGACCTAATAGAAGAATGTTTGATTTTGCGAGTTCGATGGCATCTTCACCCTTTGGCTCACCTGATTGCACTCGCTTGTAGTGGTTATAGACAGCAACTGAAAGTGACTTCTTTGCACGATCTTGTCCGATCACATATTGATCTAGGAATTCAAAGATCTCTTGTGGCTTTGGTAGTTCGGTTAAACCGAGAGAGCTGGCTTCAGAGAGCTCCTCAACAATAATTTCGTTACAGAGTTCGATGCACTCATCGCAAATATATACGCCAGGTCCGGCAATCAATTTCTTGACTTGTTTCTGCGTCTTGCCGCAGAAAGAACATTTCAGCAGATCGCTAGTCTCGCCGATGCGTGTCATGGTGCTCCTAAAGTGGTGAGGAAGTGAGGCAATCTTAGTTTTTGAGCGGCAAAAATGAGCGGGTAATTAACGTCTGAGCTGTTCGCCCTCAGATGAATTCCAGAACGAAGCTGGCATCTTAAGGTCACGCACACCGGTGACTTTTAGAACCGAAAGGCTGATGAGAACATGCATAATCGAAACTCCAATCAGCATTGGTCGCTCCCCCAGCCACTCGGCTGCGGGACCAACTAGAACCATTCCTAACGGAATCAGCGCGGTCGAGCCCATATGGTCAACGCTAAAGACACGACCTTGTAACTCTTGTGGCACTTCTTTCTGAACCGCTGCTGCCCAGAATGCTTCCCATGGTCCAACTGAAAGTCCGGCTAAGAAATATGCGGCGATAACGATGTATGGCGAGAATGGGAATGCTAAAGCCAAAGTAGTTGCAGCAAGTAGCGCGAATACAAGAATGCAGAATTGACCCTGATGTTTGATCTTGAGTCGCAAGGAGCCAACAGCACCGATGATTGCGCCAAGCGAGAAGACTGAAGCAGAGAGAGCAAAAACGTTATTTGAATCAAATTCTCTGCGGGTAATTACAGGAAGAAGAACACTTTCAACACCAACAATAAACATCAGCTGAAAAGAAGTTGTGGCAATGAGTGCAAAGATCCATTTGATATGCCAAACGGTGCGAACACCTTCTTTAAGATCGACAAAGAAAGTCTGTTTATCCTCGTGTGTGATTGGCTTAAAGTCTTCTTGAATATATAACATCAAACTCGTTCCGAGAACAAAGAAGACTCCGGTGAAGATGAAGGTGTATCTAGCTCCAAAGAGAAGGATTGCTCCTGCCCCAATTCCCGGCCCAACAATATTTGCAGTACGCACAACGACGCTGCGCGCAACGTTTCCGGCCTTCAATTTATTTTCGGGTAAGAGGCTCGGGAGAATCGCTTGCGATGCAGGAGCACCTAGCGCATCACCCATGCCCATCATGAAAACAACGAGTGCAAGAATTGAATAAGGCGTTCCTGGCTGAGCAAGAAAAACTAAGGAGAAAACTAGAACTGCGCGGAAGAGATCTGCGGTGACCATCACTTGAACGCGAGGCAGGCGATCAGACCAGACACCTGCGATTGGTGCAAAGAGAACGGCGGCCAGCACTCGCGCACCAAGAATAAAACCAAGGGATTTTGGATCGTTTCCGTTGCTATCCAGAACAGCAACTGCAAGTGCTACTGGAAATGCACCAGAGCCCAGAACAAATATTGTGTTTGAAAACCAAAAGAGGCGGAACCCTTTGTATGACCAAAGGGAGCCCGCCTCAAATAGCTTCACAATTAAATCAATACCTGGTGATTACCAGGTTGGCTTCGCCTTTCGGCTAGCTAGAACTTGATCAATGATTCCGTACTCGACAGCTTCTGCTGCAGTAAGAATCTTGTCGCGCTCGATATCTTGTGCGATCTGCTCTGCGCTACGTGTTGTGTGGCGAGAGAGCATGCTCTCAAGAAGTCCGCGCATACGCATGATTTCGCGTGCTTGGATTTCGATATCTGACGCCTGTCCACCGCCTTCGGATGATGGTTGGTGAATCAAGATACGTGAGTGCTCAAGTGCATAACGCTTACCCTTTGCACCACCTGCAAGGATGATCGCAGCAGCAGATGCAGCCTGTCCAAGACAGATTGTCATTACATCTGGGCGGACAAATTGCATGGTGTCGTAGATCGCCGTCAGCGCGGTAAATGATCCACCTGGTGAGTTGATGTACAAGATGATGTCACGATCTGAATCCATAGATTCGAGGGTAAGAAGCTGGGCCATGACATCGTTAGCAACGGTGTCATCAATTGGCTGACCTAGGAAAATAATGCGCTCTTCAAAGAGCTTTGTGTATGGATCATGACGCTTATATCCATTGGCAGTCTTCTCCTCGAAAACTGGAAGGACGTAGCGAGAAGTAATTTCTTGTGCGCGTTCGAATTCATTCATCATTGTGCTGTTCCTCCGCTACCTGATACTTGACCTGCAGAGCGAACTACATGATCAACAAATCCATAATCTTTCGCCTCATCTGCTGTAAACCAGCGGTCGCGATCAGAGTCAGCTGTGATTGTTTCAATTGTTTGTCCTGTGTGATGCGCGATCAGTTCTGCCATCTTGCGCTTTGTAAATCCAATTTGTTCTGCCTGAATCTTGATATCAGTTGCTGTTCCACCGATTCCAGATGATGGCTGGTGCATCATGATGCGTGCGTGTGGAAGTGCGTAACGCTTTCCTGGCGCACCTGAGCAGAGCAAGAACTGACCCATCGATGCGGCAAGTCCCATACCTACTGTTGCAACATCGTTCTGCACGTATTGCATGGTGTCGTAAATCGCCATTCCGGCTGTTACTGATCCACCTGGTGAGTTGATGTAAAGGAAGATGTCTTTCTTTGGATCTTCAGCTGCAAGGAGAAGAATCTGTGCAGCAATCGCATTGGCCATTGAATCTTCAACGACTGAGCCAAGGAAGATGATTCGTTCACGAAGCAAACGGTTGTAGACCTGATCGTCTAGCCCGCCTGATGCTGATTGTGGCGCGCGAGCCAAAATCTGCGCAGCCTCGGGGTTGAGATAATCCACTTCATCCTCCTGAATTGTTATATGTAGTGACCTTAACAATTCCCACGCGAAATTGCTTCCCCATTTGCTAGAGATCCCGCGTGAATCTGCCCGTGTTCGCTTAGGGCATATGGGAACTATTCGGCTGCTGGAGCCTCAGGCGCCTTAGGTCGAAGTTCCTCGAGATTGACCACGTTGCCTGACTTGTCGGCAACCTTTACTCGCTCAAGTACAACAGCCAATGCCTTTGCTCGTGAAACCTCAGCAACGAGTTGTCCGATCTGACCAGCCTTTTGAAGTTCTTGTGCGAACTGCTCAGGAGCCATTCCATACCGTTGTGATGTACGGACCAGGTACTCAGTGAGTTCCATTTCAGTAATCTCAACCTGCTCGCTCTTAATGATTGCATCGAGTAAGAAATCTGACTTCAGTGATGTTCGAACCTGGCCATCAACTTCGGCGCGGTGTTCGGCATCTTCTTGACGACCTTCACCTTCGAGGTGGTCATTAACTTCTGTCTCAACAATTCCCTCAGGAACAGGAATATCAAGATCTGCAAGTAGCTTTTCCAGAAGAAGATCACGAGCCTGTGCTCCTTGTTCCATCTTCTTTACACGACCAAGACGTTCCACGAAATCAGCACGAAGTTCAGCAATGGTGTCAAACTCAGATGCCAACTTAGCGAAGGCATCGTCTGCCTCTGGAAGCTCGCGCTCCTTAACTGCCTTCACAACAACCTCTACATCGCCCGTTTCGCCATCTTTCTGGCCAACGAGTTGCGATGTGAATGTCTTGGTATCTCCTGCTGACATTCCAACAAGTGCCGCATCAAGGCCATCAATCATGCGATCTGAGCCGACTTCGTAGGAAATTTCATTTGCCTTACCACCATCAACTTCGGCACCATCAATACGTGCAGTCAGATCGATTGTGACAAAGTCGCTGTCTTTGGCTGCGCGCTCAACAGTATGAAGAGTTCCAAAGCGAGCGCGTAATCCATCGAGCTGCTCGTCGACATCTTTATCCTCAACCTTGACATCATCGACGATGATTTCAATCTTTGAAAAGTCTGGAAGCTTCACCTCTGGGCGGACATCGACTTCCACAACGAAGACAAGCTTTTCCTTGTCTACAAATTCCTTGATATCTACTTCTGGGCGACCGATAACAACTACATCATTTTCACGAGCAGCTTGTGAGTAGAACTCAGGGAGAGCTGAGTTAATTGCCTCGTCGAGAACGCTTCCGCGACCAACGCGCTGATCGATCATCGCAGCTGGGACGTGGCCCTTGCGGAAACCAGGAATGTTTACCTGCTGTGCAATCTTCTTATATGCAGCATCGATATGTGGAGCTAACTCTGCAAATGTAACTTCTACATCTAGCTTTACTCGAGTTGGAGAAAGTGTCTCGACTGTGCTCTTCACGGTGCTCCCTGATTATCGATATGTGAGGATCTATAGATAGAACTGACCTAGATGAAACTGGTCGGGGCGGGGAGATTCGAACTCCCGATCTCCTGCTCCCAAAGCAGGCGCGCTAGCCACTACGCTACGCCCCGAGGCGCAAGAGGAGAGTCTAGAGTAATTTTTTGCTCTCGCGAACCGACGCGGTAACCTACGCCAAGCACGAAAAGCACGACCACCTGCGGGTGTAGCTCAATGGTAGAGCCCCAGCCTTCCAAGCTGGCCATGCCGGTTCGATCCCGGTCACCCGCTCCACGTTCTCCTCTTTATTTCACTTCACC
>JBEANF010000029.1:0-7099 GCA_041165585.1 Actinomycetota bacterium
TGTGAATGTGTCAAAGGTTGGAGTCTTCGAATGCATATAAGCAATCTGAACATTACCTCCACCGGCATTAATCGTCGAAATGTGGCGAACACCAGTATTGGTAATTGAAGTATGAGATTGAGAGACAATGACCGGCATAATCATTTCACCAGTGCTTAGGATTGTATTTCCAATTGCTTTTCCAGAGGCATTGACGGCATCAAATCGATAATTGTAGGTAGCTCCAGGAATTATCCCCGTCACCGTGACTGAGACGGTTGTGACCGTATCTGATGTAACCACTGGCAACGTAATCGTTCCTCCATCGAGTGTGAAGGTTGTGTTTCGACCGTACATAAAAGTCACAGTCGTCGGTTGAGATTGAGGATTGACCAAGGCGGTAAAAGTCTGCGAAACCGTACTCATGCGACCATCTATATATTGCGAAGTAATTGTCGGTGCAATACCTGGAGCGACAAGTGTCTTAAATGAAGAACTCGTGGACTGTGAGTAACCGGCTGAGTTATAGGCAGCCACTTTGTAGTAGTAGGTCGTATCACTGGCCAAGTCAATTGGAGTGGAGCTTAAGTTGAAAGCGGTACTTCCATAAGCTGTTGACAGCTGCCCACTGATAGTTTTTACATTCGTGGAAAATGTTGGATCAGAGCTATAGAAAATCTGAATTTCGGTGGCAACTCCATTTGGATTTACGGTTCCGTTAAGTTGTGCGCTATAGGCGGTCACCTGAGTCGCCCCAGTGGCCGATACTGTTGGGGCTGAACTGGTCGTAGCTTTTGTTGTAAATGTATAAGTAGGTGAGAGAAATGTTTTTGATGAATTTGCTCCCCGAATCCGCAGGCTGTATCGGGTATTTGCAGCAAGTGATGTCAATGAGACATTTGTCGCGATTACATCGGTTCCATTAAATTCTGCAGTGGTTGGAGTAGCAGTCTGCACGCCCGAGGCAAAAGTTGGGCTGGTTGAATATTCAATCCATGCGGTGGTGGTGAGACTTTCTGGATTTACTGCAATATTAACCACCGCACTCGAACTTGTTACCGCCTCAAGCGATTTGAATTCAACGGTTGGTGCCGAGTAAGCCGGCCATGAATCGGTCGGAGAAACATAGAGCATTTTGTTAGGAGTATCGCTACTTAGCCCAGTGATAGCACCCACTGTGGCTGTCGAAAGCAGCGCTGAGGTAACTTGCGCAACCGTAGCCGTTGGATTGAGGCCGCGATATACGGCGGCAGCACCTGCCACGTGCGGAGATGCCATCGATGTTCCACTAATGGTGCGAGTTGAAGTAGCCCCCAGAAACCAACCACCTGTAATGAGTGAACCTGGAGCGTTTAAATCAACGCACGGGCCCATGTTGGTGTAAGTCGCTTTGGCATCTGCGATATCGGTTGCACCTACAGTGATCGCATTGACCGCAGATGCGGGTGATTTGGTACAAGCATCGGCTCTATCGTTTCCTGCGGCAACGACAACTACGACACCGGCATTTACTAAACGTTCAATTGCATCGTTAAGAGCATCTGACTTGGGTCCGCCGATACTCAAATTTAAGACAGCTTGTGAAAGCGGATTGGGATTTGCTGGGGAGAGAATCCAATCAAGGGAAGCAATAACTCCTGAGTATCGACCACTTCCACCGCAATCTAGGAGTCTGACCGGAACAACTGTTGCATTTTTAGCAATTCCATATTGCGTGCCAGCAGCCGTAGTTGCTACGTGCGTTCCATGACCGTTGCAATCAACAGTTCCGCGACCATCATTAAAAGATGTATAGCCAGATGGCGAGATTCGACCCGCTAGATCTGCATGAGGAAAAATTCCTGAATCTCCTATATAGATCGTGGTACCTGTGCCCGCGCTAAGGTGTTCATATGATCCAATACCACCGCTAGTTATTCGCTCGCGTTGATCGATGCGATCTAAACCCCAGGAAGGTGTTGGTGTCTGAGTGGTTGCAAGAGTGACCACTGCATCTTCTTCAATGGCTTTTACATATTCCAAGGAATCTACAAATGCCAATTGATCATTAGTGAGATTCACTACGAATCCGTCGAATGCATATTCGAATTCATCATCGATCGTGATTCCAGCATCACGTAGTTGCCCACGCACCACATCATTAAAGTCGCCATCGACTGTGACAATGTAGGTAGTTGCAGGAGCTGCTGCCTCAACCGCCTGCGCCGCCGAAGTTGCAGATAGGGCAAAGACCAATAACAGGGCAAGGCCAGCCCTGAAACCTCTCCGCCAACGCTTCATATCTACCTCACCGTGTCTGGCACGCACAATTATGCGCGCCATCGCTTATCAATGAGACGTAAAAAGGCCCCCCGCGGTTCCGTGGAGGGCCTCTTTACTACGAGCTAAGGGTGATTTTTATGAGCACCCTGATGTATTGCCGCAACCTTCGCAGACATAGCAGGCACCTGATGCACGCATCTTGACGCCACATGTCATACAGAGAGGTGCATCTGACTTGATGCCGGTGATGGCTTCAAGGAGTTCAGATGAAGAACCGATCTGAGGAGCAGGTGCTGCCTCAATCTTTACCTCGACTGGCTTTGGCGCTGCTGGTGCAGGCGCTGCTGGTGCAGGCGCTGCTGCCTTTGCTACTGGCGCTTCGATCACGGCATCTGGTGTGTACTCACCTGTCTCGAGTGCGCGAGCGCGCTCTGCTGCTGTGTAGAGACCAAGAGCTGCACGCTCTTCAAATGGTAGGTAATCAAGTGCAAGGCGACGGAAGATGTAATCCATCATCGACTGTGCCATGCGAATATCTTGATCATCTGTCATGCCAGCTGGCTCGAAGCGAAGGTTTGTGAACTTCTCAACGAATGTCTGCAGTGGAACTCCATACTGAAGTCCGATTGAGACTGCGATTGAGAATGCATCCATCACACCGGCAAGAGTTGAACCCTGCTTACCGAGCTTGAGGAATACCTCACCGAGTGCGCCATCTGCATAAGCACCTGAGGTCATGTAACCCTCAGCGCCTCCTACAGAGAATGATGTTGTTGTAGATGGGCGTGACTTTGGAAGACGTTTACGAACTGGTGCTGCAAGTACTTCTGCTTCTACCGGTGCGTCCTTCTTCTTCGCCTTGCCATCTGAAAGTGGCTGACCGACCTTGCAATTGTCGCGATAGACAGCAAGTGCCTTAAGGCCAAGCTTCCAACCTTCGTAGTAGACCTCTTCTACCTCTTCGACAGTTGCTTCTTCTGGAAGGTTTACTGTCTTTGAGATAGCACCTGACAAGAATGGCTGGCATGCAGCCATCATGCGGACGTGGCCCATTGGAGCAATTGATCGTGCACCGAGTGCGCAATCGAATACGTCGTAATGCTCTTGCTTGAGTCCTGGAGCATCGATGACATGGCCATTTGCTGCGATAAATTCAACGATCGCTTCAATTGTCTCTTCTGTGTAACCGAGCTTACGAAGAGCCTGTGGCACTGTCTGGTTCACGATCTGCATAGATCCGCCACCGACGAGCTTCTTGAACTTAACCAATGAGAAATCTGGCTCGATACCTGTTGTGTCGCAATCCATCATCAGACCGATTGTTCCTGTTGGTGCAAGAACTGAGATCTGCGCGTTGCGCCATCCATTCTTATCGCCAGTTGAAAGACATGCATCCCAGGCCTTATTTGCCTCGACCCAGACATCCTTATCAAGGGTTGTCTCGCTCTTTGCAGCAGATGATGCTGATGCGTGCTTGCGCATAACGCGTGCATGAGCTGATGCGTTACGTGCAAAGCCATCGTATGGTCCAACGATTCCGGCAAGTTCAGCAGAACGCTTGTAGGTGATACCTGACATCAGCGATGTGATTGCACCAGCTAGCGCGCGGCCGCCTTCGGAATCGTATGCAAGGCCTGATGCCATAAGAAGTGCACCAAGGTTTGCGTAACCGATTCCGAGCTGACGGTATGCACGTGTTGTCTCACCGATCGCCTCTGTTGGGAAGTCTGCGAAACAGATTGAGATATCCATCGCGGTGATGATCATCTCTGCAGCCTTACCGAATGTCTTTGCATCAAATGATCCGTCTGCCTTGAGGAACTTCATCAAGTTAAGTGAAGCCAAGTTACATGATGAGTTATCTAGCGACATGTACTCAGAGCAAGGGTTTGACGCATTGATGCGACCTGTCTCTGGGTTGGTGTGCCAGTCGTTGATGGTGTCGTCATATTGAATTCCAGGATCGGCACATGCCCATGCAGCCTCTGCCATCTTGCGGAAGAGTTTGCGAGCATCGATTGTCTCGATTACTTCACCTGTTGAACGAGCCTTAAGTCCGAACTGCTCGCCCTTCTCGTATGCCTTCATGAACTCATCGCTGACGCGAACTGAGTTATTTGCATTCTGATACTGAACGCTGATGATGTCTTTTCCACCAAGGTCCATATCAAAACCTGCATCACGGAGAGCGCGGATCTTCTGCTCCTCTGAAACCTTGGTCTCGATAAATTCTTCAATATCTGGATGATCTACATCGAGAACAACCATCTTCGCGGCGCGACGGGTAGCGCCACCTGACTTGATTGTTCCTGCAGATGCGTCGGCTCCGCGCATAAATGAAACTGGGCCAGAGGCTGTTCCACCTGACTTGAGGAGCTCCTTTGAAGAACGGATACGTGAAAGGTTAAGGCCGGCACCAGATCCGCCCTTAAAGATCATTCCTTCTTCGCGATACCAGTTAAGGATTGAATCCATTGTGTCATCGACAGACAAGATAAAGCATGCGCTTACTTGCTGTGGAGCTGCTGTACCAACGTTGAACCAGACTGGGGAGTTGAAAGAGAAGATCTGGTGGAGCAACATGTGAGTGAGTTCGTGTTCGAAAATTTCTGCATCTTTATCTGTAGCAAAGTAACCAGCTGCTTTGCCGGCCTTTGTATAGGTAAGTACAACGCGATCGATTACTTGCTTCAGTGACCATTCGCGATTTTCGGCACCGACTGCGCCACGGAAGTACTTTGTTGTCACGATTGTTGAAGCATTTACTGACCAGAAGTCAGGAAATTCAACTCCGCGCTGTTCAAAGACTGTCTCGCCTGTCTTCCAATTTGACTGGACGACATCGCGACGTTCCCAATTAACTTCGTCGTACGGGTGTACGCCTTCATTGGTGTAGATGCGATTGACAGTCAGGCCTTTGGCGCCTTTGAGTCGTGCTGCTGCAACTGGTCGATTGATGACCGTATCTGACATTGTTTCTTTTCCCCGTCTTCTGCTTATTACCTGAACGCAAATAGCGTTTAGGAATTACTTTCTGGTGATTTTTTACTGCTGCTTGCTACTTTGGTACTTGATGGCAGAGCGCGGAGAAGAGCGATCTCACCTTCAAAATCTTCAAGGGAGGCAAAGTTACGGTATACCGAGGCATATCGTAAGTAAGCCACCTCATCGAGTTCGCGGAGTGGCGCAAGGATGGCCATCCCAACTTCTTGAGCTTCGATCTCAGCTTGACCGGTTGAGCGAAGAGTCTCTTCCACTCGCTGGGCTAGTAAGACCAAATCATCTTCATTGACCGGACGTCCCTGGCATGCCTTGCGGACACCGACCAATACCTTCTCGCGGCTAAATGGCTCAGTGGCACCGCTTCGCTTGATGATGTTCAAGAGGGCAACCTCTTGAGTTGAAAATCGTTGGCCGCACTCTGGGCACTCGCGGCGGCGGCGAATCTGTGTGCCATCTTCGACCGGACGGGAGTCAACGACGCGAGAATCATCGTGTCGACAGAATGGACAGATCATCGGCGTGTCTCCTTTCGAAATGCTGGGCAATTCCCGTTTTCGGATGTATTGGCGAATCTGAAAACTTACCCTAAAAACACTACTTATGGAAGTTTTTACCGGTTCGACCCCTACATATAGTGGGAACTATAAAGCAATTCTTGAGAGTTTTCCTGTCGAGTACGACAGCGACACGCCAGAGCGTTTTTTAGCCGTGGAGCGGAATACGAAGGGTCTGTCCAGCCTCGACATCGGCGCTCTTGAGCGAGTTAACGACCATGATCTCCTCGATCAGCGAGCGCACATCTGAACTGCCTGCCATTCGACCGGCAAGTGACCAGAGGCTGTCGCCAGGGCCCACCACGACGCTGACATATGCATCAGGGGTAGCTGCCATCGAATCGGTACTGCCAGCCCCTGCGCTAAAGGCGAAGGTAGCGACCATGACGATCGCAAGAGAAAGGATCACGAGGGTGCGAGCAAGACGACCACGGCGATTGAGAACAATGCCTGACGGATTGGTCGAGTGCGAAAAGCCTTGATTTATAAGGGTTTTAGCGCTTGCTGCGTTGATTGTCGCTGTGCTCATGATCTTTACTCCTGCGATACAACCTTGGGGAAGGTTTTCGAACACTTGTTCGATAGGAAAACCATACCCCCACCCACTGACATCTGCAAGATATTTTCGAACATATGTTTGAATTTATCCCCAACCTGTGGAATCATCTGTGTATGGCCAAAAAGACAACCACCGCTGGCGAGCTGACCCCCCGCCAGGTCGCAATCCTAGAATTCATCAAAACCTCTACCGAGTCCCAGGGCTACGCCCCATCTATGCGTGAAATCGCCGATGGTGCAGGCCTTGCCTCCCCCGCCTCGGTCAAATATCAGCTCGATATCCTCGAGGAGAAAGGCTTCATTCGCCGCGACGATAACCGCGGCCGCGCCATGGAGGTAGTCCTCCCCGATTCGATGGTCGGAGCCAGCGCGCCAACAGATAAGACTCGATTTATCCCACTTGTGGGTCGCATCGCAGCCGGTGGTCCAATCACCGCAGAACAAGATGTCGAAGAGATCGTTCCACTTCCTGAATCACTCGTCGGTTCTGGTGATCTCTTCATGCTTAAGGTCGTTGGAGATTCCATGATTAACGCAGCAATCTGCGATGGCGATTACGTAGTAATCCGCTCACAGAAAGATTGCAACAAGGGCGAGATTGTGGCTGCCATGATCGATGGCGAAGCAACTGTAAAAACATTCTCACGTAAAGATGGACACATCTGGCTCTTGCCAGCAAATGATGACTTCGAACCCATCAACGGAGATAACTGCGAGATCCTCGGTAAAGTCACCGCGGTCTT
>JBEANF010000030.1:0-56199 GCA_041165585.1 Actinomycetota bacterium
TTTCGGTTGGACCTGCCTCGGAATCAATTCCGATAACACCGCGCAACGCACGCTTTGCTGCCGCTACATAAATATTGCCAGGGCCGGTAACAAGATCACACTTTTCACAGAGGTCTTTCATACCGTAGGCAAAGAGAGCGATCGCTTGTGCTCCGCCAACTGCATACACCTCAGTGATTCCAAGGAGGGCGCAGGTAGCAAGAATGGTCGGATGCGGGAGCCCACCGTGATCTTTCTGTGGCGGAGAGGCAACGGCGATGCTCTTCACCTTCGCAATTTGAGCTGGGATGACATTCATCATCACACTAGATGGATATACGGCGCGTCCACCCGGAACATAGAGCCCAACTCGATCTACTGGAACCCAACGTTCTGTAACAGTTCCGCCTTCAACAACTATCGTGGTCTGCTCATTGCGAACTTGATCTTGATGGACTCTGCGAATGCGATTGATCGAAACTTCCAGAGCCCGACGAATTTCAGGATCTAATGTTGCAAGGGCCTTATCAAGCTCAACTTGTGGAACTCGCAATGAAGGAGGACGAATCCCGTCGAATTCCTCTGCAAGTTGAACGAGAT
Source organism: Actinomycetota bacterium (assembly GCA_041165585.1). Lineage (GTDB taxonomy): Bacteria > Actinomycetota > Actinomycetes > Nanopelagicales > Nanopelagicaceae > Planktophila. The sequence continues at coordinate 580 of JBEANF010000030.1, forward strand.
CTTCGGGTGTTCCCTTTTGCACACGGTCTAAAATCGGTTCGATGAGTTTCATTGCCTCTTTCACATCAAGGCTGGCTCGCGGAAGAAGGTTGCCAATCTCGGCCTTGGTGTAGGCCACTCCCCGCATATCAACTCTACGAATCACTGCACCAGTCTACTTTGAGTAGAGGCAGCGATGAGTCCTCAATTTCCAACCTCTAGCTGCGAACCAGGCAATCTGGGCCAAGAATGCTTTTGAGATCAGCGCTCAAACTTGGCGAGGACGTGACTAGGGCATCAATCTTCATAGTCGTGGTCTTACCGGCGTCATCAATATGTAGGTGTACTTCGCGTTTTCCAGGATGTGAACGCAGAATCTCTTTCATGCGCTCAACTATTGGTGGAGTGCACTGTGAGATTGGAAGTGAAATCAGCAGTGGACCTACCGGGCCACGTGAGATATCTAGTGTGGACATTTCAACGGCGCTAAACCGCACCTGCTCTTCTCTGCGATCTACTCGGCCGCGAATCGTAACGATGCGATCTTCAACCAGTGTGAGTGCATATTGATTGTAGGTGTTTGAGAAGAAGAGAACCTCAAGTGAGCCTTCCAAATCCTCCACCGTGACGATGGCCCAGGAAGAGCCCTGACGCGAAACCTTGCGCGATATTCCAGTGATCAACCCTCCGATTGTCACAAAACCTTCTTGCGCTGCCCCATCATCAAGTAATTGACTGATTGACATATCGGTGTTGGAGCGAAGGATGTGCTCTACTCCAAGAAGCGGATGATCTGAAACATAGAGGCCCAGCATTTCTCGTTCAAATGCTAAGAGTGTGGATTTATCCCATTCGCCTTGTGGGATATCTATTTCTAAACCAGTCATAGCCGAGCCACCAGCTTCGCCAAAGAGATCAAACTGTCCGATTGCCTCAGCTCGTTTACTCTCGATAACTGCATCGATTGCCTCAAGGTGGATAGCAACAAGTCCCTTGCGATGATGACCTAGATCGTCAAAAGCACCAGCCTTAATGAGTGATTCAATTGTTTTCTTATTGCACACTTGTGCATCTATTTTAGCTAAAAAATCACCGAAGGAAGAGAATGCGCCTTTGCCTTCACGCGCACTCTTAATTGACGCTACAACGCCTTCGCCAACATTGCGAATAGCTGCCAGTCCGAAGCGGATATCTTTTCCTCGTGGTGTGTACTCAGCGTTGGATTCATTTACATCTGGTGGTAGGACATTAATTCCCATGCGGCGACATTCAGAGAGATAGAGCGCCGACTTGTCCTTATCATCACGCACACTTGTGAGCAGAGCCGCCATATATTCAGTTGGATAATTGGCCTTCAAATATGCGGTCCAGAAGGAGACAACTCCATATCCAGCAGAGTGTGCGCGGTTGAAAGCGTAATCGGAGAATGGAATCAACACTTCCCACAAGCGCTTTATTGCTCCATCACTGAAACCGTTTGCCTTCATTCCAGCTTCGAAAGGAATATATTCCTTATCAAGAATCTCTTTATTCTTCTTACCCATCGCCTTTCGCAGCAGGTCTGCACGACCGAGTGAAAAACCTGCAACTTTTTGCGCAATCGCCATTACCTGCTCTTGATAGACAATCAAGCCGTAGGTGTCGCCCAAAATGTCTGCGAGTGGCTCACGCAATTCGGGATGAATCGCTTCAACCGGTTTGCGGCCATTCTTTCGATCTGCGTAGTTATTGTGTGCGTTCTCTCCCATAGGACCGGGACGATAGAGAGCAATAACTGCCGAGATGTCAGCAAAAGAATCTGGAGCCATACTGCGAAGAAGTGCGCGCATTGGTCCGCCGTCGAGTTGGAAGACACCAAGAGTGTCACCACGACTTAGCAGTTCGAATGTTTTGATATCACTCAGAGGCAAATCTTCGAGCACTACATCAATACCCAAATTCAATTTGATATTTGCAAGCGCATCATCAAGTACCGAAAGGTTGCGTAACCCTAAAAAGTCCATCTTGAGAAGACCGGTTGCTTCGCATGCTCCCATATCAAATTGAGTGATGATCGCCCCATCTGCTTCACGGCGATGAATTGGAATCACATCTAGCAGGGGCTCGCGCGAGAGAATCACACCAGCAGCATGTACGCCCCATTGACGTTTGAGCCCTTCAAGGCCGCGCGCTAAATCAACAACCTTCTTCGAATCTATATCTGATTCGTAGAGAGTGCGGAACTCTCCTGCTTCCCCATGACGAGGATCATCTTTATCAAAGACTCCTCCCAATGTGATGTCTTTACCCATCACAGATGGTGGAAGAGCTTTAGTGAGTTTTTCCCCAATCGCATATGGATAACCAAGGACTCGCGTGGCATCCTTAATTGCTTGCTTTGATTTAATTGTTCCGTAGGTAATGATCTGAGCAACTCGATCATCACCATATTTCTGTGTTGCATATCGAATCATTTCGGATCTGCGGCGTTCATCAAAATCAAGATCAATATCTGGCATTGAAATACGCTCTGGATTAAGGAATCGCTCAAAGAGCAGACCGTGTTCGATTGGATCAAGACCGGTGATTCCTAGTGCGTATGCAACAAGAGATCCTGCTGCAGAACCACGACCTGGGCCGACACGGATGCCGACTTTACGGGCATGCGAACATAAGTCTGCAACAACAAGGAAGTAGCCAGGAAATCCCATCTTGACCATGACGTCGAGTTCATAATCTAGGCGTGAGATGTGTTCCGGTGTAACACTCTCTCCTAGTCGCTTCTTCAACCCGGTGTGTGAAAGTTTTCGCAGCCACGTTTCTTCAGTCTCGCCAACAGGGACTTCAAATTGTGGAAGGAGGTTTTCTCCTTCACGTAGAGTGACATTGCACCGTTCGGCTATAAGCAAGGTGTTATCGCAGGCTTCAGGGGTATCTCTAAAGAGCTCCCGCATCTGAGCTGCTGTCTTTACATAGAACTCATCATTGTCGAATCTAAAGCGCTTTGGATCTGCCAGAGTGGATCCTGATTGAACACAGAGAAGGGCCTCATGCGCCGGCGCATCGTCGCGGAATGTGTAGTGGAGATCATTGGTGGCAAGTAGCGGCAACTTCAACTCTTTACCGAGTTTAAGGAGATCGGCCTTTACTCGAGTCTCGATATCAATTCCATGATCCATTACTTCAAGATAGAAATTAGCTGCACCGAAGATATCCCTATAGTCACTAGCGGCACGTAGCGCTTCACGGTAATTGCCCATGCGAAGTCGAGTCTGAATTTCTCCACCGGGACATCCCGTGGTTGCAATCAAACCATCGGCATAGCGAGAAAGAAGTTCGCGATCCATCCGAGGTTTGTAGTAATAGCCTTCCAGAGATGCCAGAGATGAAAGACGGAAGAGATTTGCCAATCCTTGATTATTCTCAGCAAGAATTGTCATGTGGGTATATGCACCACCACCCGAAACATCATCTTCTCCACCACTTGCCCACTGCACGCGCTTTTTCTCATGTCGTGATTCGGGGGCAATGTATGCCTCAATACCAATGATTGGCTTTACGCCAACTTTGGTTGCCTGCTTGTAAAAATCAAAAGCGCCAAAAACATTTCCATGATCTGTCATTGCGATGGCTGGCATCTGCTGGCGCGCAACCTCTGCGACTAGATCACCTACACGCGCTGCCCCATCGAGCATGGAGTATTCAGTATGTACATGTAGGTGTACGAAAGAATCTGAAGTTGCCTGGCTCATAGGCTGGCTAAATTAGCACTTACGGAATGACTGCATCGGATAGCAACGCCAGACAAGCCTGAAGGTCATCTGGATATGGAGCCTTGAACTCGAGAGCATCTCCAGTGATGGGGTGGGCAAAGCGAAGCTCCTTGGCATGCAGCCACGGGCGTGACATTGCTAACGCCTTGGCCAGAACGGGATCTGCGCCATAAATCGTGTCACCAACAAGTGGATGATTGAGCGCACTAAAGTGCACGCGAATCTGATGCGTGCGACCGGTCTCTAGCTCAACCTTCACCAAAGTTACGGCGCGGTAGTACTCAATTAATTCATAGTGAGTGATGCTCTCTTTTCCATCTGCCACAACGGCAAAACGGTGATCAACTTTTGGGTGACGATCAATTGGTGCATCGATCGTCCCGGTTGGTGGATCAATATGTCCTTGCACCAGCGCGTGGTAAGTCTTATTTACGCTGCGAGTTCGGAAAGCCTCCTTTAAAACAGTAAAGGCACGATCAGTCTTAGCTACAACCATCAAACCACTAGTACCAACATCTAACCGATGGACGATCCCTGCGCGTTCTGCCGCACCTGATGTAGAAATGGTGTACCCCGCAGCAGCTAATGCACCAACAACGGTTGGACCATGCCAACCCGGGCTAGGGTGAGCTGCACATCCGACTGGTTTATTAATCACAAGAATGTGATCATCATTGTAAATAACATCCAGGCCCTCAAGTGGAGTCAAAGGAATTGGATCGCGCTCGATAGTCTCCGGAAGTAAAACTTCGATAACTTGAGCAGCGGTGACGCGATCAGATTTGCCCAGAGGTTTGCCTGCGCTGGTGATGTCACCCTCTTCTATCAGGCGCACAATTGCAGAACGTGAAAGACCTAGAACACGGACTAGCGCGCTATCTATGCGTTCGCCAGCGACGCCTTCAGGAACACTGAGTGTTCTTAACTCTCTGGCCACGATTCTCCTTGATTACTTCTGGGCGCTTGGTGGGGCAAAGGGGGGAATCTCCTTAGCGATTAAGAATACTGACAGAAGTGCTGCGCACACTATTGCCATATCGGCAACATTGAAGACTGGCCAGCGAGGTAATTCAATCCAATCTATGACATGGCCATTAAATGGTGAAGGTTCTCGAAAGATGCGATCTGTGAGATTTCCTAAGATTCCACCTAACGCCAGACCAAGAACAGCCGCCCACCAGCGATTACCAATTTTGATTGCATAGTAAGCAATGACTGCGATCGCTCCGAGTCCCAAAAGGGTGAAGATAAATGTGAAATTTGTACCGAAGCTAAATGCTGCTCCAGGATTGAATAGTAAACGTAATTGTAAAAAGGAGCCGATAATTTTTGTCGGAGTTACTTGGCTTACGTTGTTAAGCGCCCAGACCTTGGTGGAGTAATCCAGCGCCCAGATAAAAGCTGAAATGAGATAAAGTCTTTGCCAGTGGGCCGTGAATTTTGCCAGCGGCACCTTTAGCGTCGCTCTTCTTTCTGCTTGCAGATCATGCAGAGAGTTGCACGTGGAAACACCTGGAGACGTTCTTTGCCAATGGGGTTGGAACAATCTTCACAGTTGCCATAAGTTTTGCTATCAATACGCTCGAGTGCACGCTCGGTCTGCAAGACCATATCGCGGGCATTAATGACCAGTGACATTTCATGCTCTCGCTCAAAAGTTTTTGTTCCTGAATCCGCCTGGTCATCTCCGGCACCTTCACCAGAATCGGCTATAAGTTCTTCCATCTCGGCTTCAACAAGGGCGAGTTCGTGCTTGAGTCGCTCAAGTTCTTTGGATAGCTCAACTCGAATTGATTTGAGTTCGGCAGCGCTCCATGGCGTTTCACCTGCTGCAGCCGTCACTGGTGTGGGTGCAGATTTAATCGGCTTAAGAGGTGCCACTTTCTTACCACTTTTAACTGGACGTGGTGGAGGCGGCATGACAAGACGTCGTTCTTCAATAACTGGAGCGGCTACTGGAGCAACTACAGTGGCAACTGAAACAGTCTGAGACTTTTCATCAACAGTAAGAGTTGGTTTTCCTGCCTTGGAAGGGAATGGTTTTGCTGGAGCTCTCTTAGCTGCAACCTTCTTTGCCGGTGCCTTCTTGACAGGTGCTTTCTTTGCAACCTTCTTCACAGCAGCTTTCTTGGCAGGGGCCTTCTTTGCAACCTTCTTCACTGCAGCTTTCTTGGCAGGGGCCTTCTTTGCGGGTGCTTTTTTGGCCGCCTTCTTAACTACCTTTTTTGCTGACACGCCGCGCACCCTATGCTCTTTTTCAACTTCTACCAAATATGCCACTCGCTTCCAGACTTAAAAAAGAGGAAAAATGGATAAAGCGATGGCAATTACTGCTGGCTATCTGCCCTGCATTAGACTCTGGAGCCTTATGAGCTCACAATTTCGCCCACTCGCAGCCCAGATAGATCTACCTGCGATGGAGCACTCAATCCTTGCGATGTGGGCTGACCAATCGATTTTCGAGCGATCGCTTCAGGCCCGCGCCGGAGGCCAGGCATGGACTTTCTATGAAGGTCCGCCGACGGCAAATGGAATGCCTGGCACCCATCACATTGAGGCGAGAGTGTTTAAAGATGTCTTCCCACGCTTCCACACAATGAAGGGCAAATTTGTTACCCGTAAAGCTGGCTGGGATTGTCATGGTCTACCAGTTGAAATCGCTGTGGAAAAAGAACTCGGTTTTTCTGGAAAAGGAGATATCGAAAAATTCGGTATCGCAGCCTTTAATGACAAGTGCAAAGAGTCGGTCACCCGCCACGTAGATGCCTTCACTTCAATGACCGAACGTATGGGCTTCTGGGTTGATTTTGATGAGGCATATTGGACTATGTCGCCTGAGTACGTCGAGAGCGTGTGGTGGTCACTAAAAGAAATTTGGAAGAAAGGTCTCCTAGTCCAAGATCATCGTGTTGCACCTTACTGCCCTCGATGCGGAACGGGACTTTCCGATCATGAGTTGGCGCAAGGATATGAAACCGTTACAGACCCTTCTGTTTTCGTTCGATTCCCTATTACATCTGGTGAATTAGTCGACCTTAAAGCAAGTTTGCTTGTATGGACCACCACCCCTTGGACCTTGGTCTCAAATACCGCCGTTGCTGTCCATCCTGACGTGGATTACGTCGCTGCACGAGTGACACATGAAGAGAATTCGGAGGTGTTAGTTGTTGCAGAAGCACTCATAGGAAGTCTCATTGGCGAAGTTGAGATTCTTAAAACCTTCAAGGGTTCAACTTTGGAGAGAATCACATACTCACGGCCTCTTGATTTTATAGATATTCCAGACTCGCACTTTGTGGTACTTGCAACATATGTAACAACTGAAGATGGAACCGGCCTTGTTCACCAGGCCCCCGCCTTTGGTGCCGATGACTTGCAAGTCTGTCGCAGTTATGGATTACCCGTCGTAAATCCGATCGCGCCTAATGGCACTTTCCTCACAGAAGTAGCGCTTGTAGGCGGGTTGTTCTTTAAGGATGCAGATAAGCCGCTAGTGAAAGAACTCAAGTCTCGTGGAGTTCTCTACAAGCATGTGCAATACGAGCACCCATATCCTCATTGCTGGAGATGTCACACTGCGCTGATCTATTACGCGCAACCTTCTTGGTACATTCGTACTACATCGATTAAAGATGCTCTCATCCGCGAAAATGAAAATACAAATTGGCATCCAGAGACAATTAAGACTGGTCGCTACGGTGATTGGCTCAATAACAATATTGATTGGGCTCTTTCACGTAATCGCTTCTGGGGTACTCCCCTACCGATCTGGCGATGCGAAAATAAACATGAAGTATGCGTCGACTCGCTTAAAGAGTTAGGTGAACTTGCTGGCTCTGACCTTTTGGCCCTCGATCCGCATCGCCCATACGTCGATGACATCACCTTCGCTTGTACTCAATGCTCGAGCACAATGGTTCGAGTTCCTGAAGTCATTGATTGCTGGTTTGACTCGGGTGCGATGCCATTTGCTCAATGGGGCTATCCACATAAAGAGGGATCAGTAGAGAAATTTAAAGCAGCCTATCCTGCTGACTTTATTTGCGAAGCTATCGATCAAACTCGAGGTTGGTTCTATACCTTGATGACGATTGGAACTCTCGTCTTCGACCAATCTTCTTACAAGGATGTTCTCTGCTTAGGTCACATTCTTGATAAAGATGGGCGCAAGATGAGTAAGCACCTTGGCAATGTATTGGAGCCAATGGCACTCATGGATCAACACGGAGCGGATGCAGTTCGCTGGTACATGCTTGCAGCCGGTTCACCATGGTCTGCTCGCCGTGTCGGACATGATGCAATTAGTGATGTCGTCCGCAAAACTCTATTGACTTACTGGAACACCATCTCCTTCCACTCACTCTATACACACGCTTCGAATTTTGATCTATCGCAATCACCGGCAATCGAAAAACGATCACTTATGGATCATTGGATTCTGTCAGAACTTAATATTTTGATCGAAGAAGTTGATAAGGCATATACGGATTTTGATTCACAGCAAGCAGGTCGCGTCTTGGCTGAATTTATTGACGATCTTTCGAATTGGTATGTGCGCCGATCACGCCGCCGATTCTGGGATGGTGATACAGCCGCTCTTGCAACATTGCATGATTGTTTAGTAACCCTGACCCAACTTCTTGCTCCGATGATTCCATTTATCTCAGAGCATGCCTGGCAGGAACTGGTTCGCCCAGCAGATCCAAGTGCAGCCTCTTCTGTCCACCTGACAGACTTCCCTGTCTCCAATAAAAAAGTAATTAATCACACGCTAAGCGCACAGGTTGCCATGACTCGTCGAGTTGTAGAACAGGGACGAGCAGCGCGCGCTGAGTCTGGAATTAAGATTCGCCAGCCACTTGGTCGGGCCTTGATCTCAGCACCAGGGTGGGATCAATTACCTTCTGAGATGAAGGATCAAATTGCTGATGAGCTCAATGTCATTTCACTGGCAGATATTGCCGATGCTGATGGAGACCTTGTAGATATCTCAGTAAAGGCGAACTTCAAATCACTCGGCGCAAAATATGGCGCAGATGTACAAGCAGTGGCAAAACTTATTGGTGGCGCAGATGCAACAGCCCTAGTAAAGACTCTCCGAACTCAAGCCTCAACCCACCTAGGTGGCTTTGAGATTGATCTAAGCGACCTTGTAGTCACTGAAGTTCCTAAGAGTGGCTGGATGGTTGCCAGCCATGATGGCGAATCCGTCGCATTAGATTTGGAATTAACCCCAGAACTTATTGAATCCGGCCTAGTTCGTGAAGTTATCCGATTTATTCAAGAAAAGCGTAAGAGCGATGGCTTCGACATCTCTGATCGCATTACAGTTACCTATAACGCCCAATCGCATGTGTTAGACGCCATTGTGTCACAAAGTGAATTTATCTCTAATGAAGTTCTTGCTACATCAATGGTTTGCGATGCTGGATTAGACCAAGGCGAGAATGAGCTTGGTTTAGCCGTAACTTTGATGAAAGCTTAAAGCACTACTCGAACTAGAGTTGAAGCAAAGTTGAGTGCCAGCAGAATTACAATAAAAGATAAATCTAAGGCGACTCCACCGATTCTCAATGGTGGAACAAAACGCCCAACAAATTTCATTGGTGGATCTGTAATCGCATAGACTAATTCGAAGAGCGCGAGCAGAAAACTATTGGGTCTCCAGTTACGAGCGAACATTCGCACATAATCAATAATCAAGCGCGCGAAGAGCACCCATTTGAAAAATGTGAGTAGGTTTAGGAGAAGATCTTTGACCATAAGAAATTTTAGACTGACTTAACTCTGGTTGAAAAAACTTGCTTGGGCATAAGCCGCTTTATCCTCAGTGCGCACAGTGATGTTTGCTGGTGAGATTAAGAATACGCGGCTGGCAATTCTCTCAATCTTTCCCTGTAGACCGAAGGCTAAACCGCTTGCAAAATCTACAAGACGTTTACGTTCTGATTCATCCATATCATCGAGATTGATAATCACAGGATTGCCTTGTCGATAATATTCTGCCATCTGACGGGCTTCTGAATATGATCGTGGATGCAAAGTAACGATGTTGTATGAAGGGTCTACATCGAGAACCGGTTGACTCTCCACAACACTACGTCCACCAATTACCGTCACGCCCGTTGCCGAAGTCGGCGATGAAGCAGTCGTGGATGGAACTACGCGCACATCTCGAGATGGCCGAGATTGGACTTGCTTAACATCTTCAGGTGCGGCTTCTGGACCGTCGACTAGGCCCAGGTACTCCATTACTTTATTAAGTGCAGACATGGGCTTAATTTTAAGCGGGCGCAGTCCGCGGACCGAGTATTTGACTGCCCACGCGAATGTGTGTCGCTCCGTGGGCAATGGCGATTTCATAATCAGCACTCATTCCAGCAGATAGGTATCTAGCCATAGGAAATTCTCGACCAAAGTCTTGGGCTAATTGAGCTACTTGAGCAAAGGCTTGATGTGGTGAAGCATTGACTGGTGGAACGACCATTAACCCGCACAGATCTAGATGCTGACTCTGGGCCACCGCCTCTCCCACAATATTGAGCTGATCACCTGAGACCCCTGCCCTTCTGGGATCTCCATCAAGCGAAATTTGAATGAAGACTTCAAGTCGGCGCATATCCTGTTCAGCTAAGGCGCGATCGAACTTTGCGACATACGAAAGTTGATCAAGAGAGTGAAGAGTCTGCGCCCACGACGAAATAGTCTTAATTTTGTTGCTCTGGATTTGGCCTTGAAAATGCCAATGCCCTGCAACTGCCTGGGCCTTTTCACTCAATTCAGAGCTCCTATTTTCCCCGAAATTACTTACCCCGAGTTTGCTCAAGATCTCCACATCACTTGCCGGATAGGTCTTGGTCACAGCAATGAGGGTGACTTCATCTAGTGCGCGAGCTGCACCCTTAAGGGCATTTGCAACCCTTGAACGAACCTCGAGCAGAGATTGCACTAACTCTTTCTCTCTTGCTTCACCTGTCAGAGCCATACGACACCAACTTGCCTTCCGGTAACGCCATCGCGGCGATAGGAATAAAGAGAGCTCTCTTCAACCGTGCAGAGATTTTCCTCTATGACCGTGACACCTTGATCAATGAGGAGAGATTTAAGTGCTTTGGTTAGATCTAATGAAAGAGCTCCAGATTGAGTTCTGGCTTGTGCCAATGGAAATTGATCAACTACTTCGGTGTAGATATCTTCGGAGACTTCATAACACTTGCCGCAGATCGCAGGCCCGATAACTGCAGTAATTGAGGAACTATCGATAGCCCTCATCTTACTTATTGCAACAAGTGCAATATTGTTGACTAAACCTCTTCGCCCTACATGAACAGCTGCAACCGAACTCTTATTGCTCAATAAAAGCGGGATGCAATCTGCGACCATGACTGCTAAGGCGATCTCAGTGTTGGTGGTCAATAACCCATCTGCAGTCGGTTCGTCTTCAAGCAATTGTTGAATCTGAAGAACCTGATCCCCATGCACTTGATTCATATATTGAGTCGGTAAGCCGATCTCACGCTCGAGAATCGTGCGATTGTGCGCAACAAGCTCAGGTTTATCACCCACATGTTGGGCGAGGTTGAGTGACAGAAAAGCACCAGTGGATATACCACCGGTGCTATTCGTAAATCGGTAATTCACTCTTACTTCATGAAGTCTGGAACGTCGATCTCATCTTCTGCAACGAGATCTTCAAAGGTTACGCGTCGAGTCGGCTTCTGCTCTTCCAAATCCATGGCCACCACGAGAGGGTCATTTTCCGGAAGCGGATCTGCAACCCCACCAAGTGTTGCCGCATCGATAACAGGGACAGAAACCTTCTTAGGTTCTCCCCCATCAAATCCTGCAGCAATCACCGTAATGCGAACTTCGTCTCCGAGTGCATCATCTATTGTTGTTCCAAAGATAATGCGCGCATCAGGGTGAGCCGCTGCCTGAACAAGCTCACACGCCTCATTAATCTCAAAGAGTCCCAAGTCAGATCCACCGGCTACTGAGAGCAGGACGCCCATGGCTCCATCAATGGATGCTTCAAGAAGTGGACTTGAAATTGCCAACTCAGCTGCTCGTATTGCTCGGTTTTCACCTCGTGCTGATCCGATTCCCATCAGAGCAGAACCAGCATCTGTCATTACAGTTTTAACATCTGCAAAGTCGAGATTGATGAGGCCAGGCTGAGTAATAATTTCTGTAATTCCTTGCACACCAGAGAGAAGAACTTGATCGGCACTTCTAAATGCATCTACCGCGGTGATGTTGCGATCTGAGATTGCAAGCAAGCGATCATTTGGAATGACAATCAACGTATCAACTTCATCACGCAAAAGAGCAATACCTTCTTCAGCTTGACGAGTGCGAATCTTTCCCTCAAATGAGAAAGGTCGTGTTACAACTCCAATGGTCAATGCGCCAAGATCTCGTGCAATCTTTGCAACGATCGGTGCGCCGCCAGTTCCTGTACCACCACCTTCGCCTGCGGTAACAAAGACCATATCTGCACCACGAAGAATCTCTTCAATCTCTTCAGTGTGATCAATTGCTGCTTGACGCCCTTTTTCAGGGGCGGCGCCCGCGCCTAAACCTTTAGTGGATGCACGACCGATATCGAGTTTTACATCGGCATCACTCATCAACAAATGTTGTGCATCTGTATTGATTGCGATGAACTCAACACCTTTAAGACCAACATCAATCATGCGATTGATTGCATTGACTCCTCCGCCACCAATTCCTACAACTTTGATGACAGCTAAGTAATTCTGTGGTGCAGCCACGTGAATCCTCCTCATGAACTATAAACCTCGCCTTGAGACTTACGATTCATCTCTCTAATGGCCGTCAACTTAGGGTGATCCGAGCACCCAATCAAATACCGACTCGAACCAATTCCTCACCTACAACTTGAGGGTCTTTCAAGCAACCTACTTAGCGACCTACTTAACGATAGGCGCATGTGGCGCCACAACATCGATAACAGTAATTTTCTTATTCTCAGGTAATTGCAACAACTTTTCAATGACAGAGATCTTCAGGGCAATATTTTTACTATCTCCCCAGCGAATTCGAATGGCTCGACCTTCACCTTGATACATCAAGGTGAAGGTGTTAGTAGATGTTGCCATCATAGAAGTGATTTTCTCCCTAAAGGCAACTGGCAATGTGAGAAAGAGTTCGTTTGCCTTAAGGGCGCTCTCTGGGCTCTTTGCCGAGATCGATGCCAGATCTGGGTTTTTGTAATCTGGCAGTGAAAAGAGTGCGCCATCCTTATCAATTGTCTGACCAGGAACCAGATCTGAATTAAAAAACGCCAGCGGAACCCGCGGAGTTATTTCGATCAGAATCGAGCCATTGATCCAATTCCGCGAAATTGCCACGTCATTGACCCAGTCAACTTTGGCAATCTTTCTGGCTGCCGCGGCTGGATTTACCCGAGCAAGTTTCTCCCCCACTCGAATCTGACTCATCTTCTCAATCTGAACTCGAACCGAGTCATTTGGCGCACCTTGAATTGCAACACTTTCCACTGCGAAGATTGAAGACCAACCTAGAAGATAAGCCAGGATTGAAAGGGCAAGAATTCCACCAGTTAATGGTAGTGAGATGATTTTTCTGTGTTGACTCTTCATCATCTTGTGCAATCTTCTAGATCATTCAATGTGAAATCGACGTTCTAAACCTTGAGCGATGATCGGCGCTAGTGAATTCACATCTCCGGCACCTAAAGTAATAATCACATCTCCTGGCTGGGCGATTGCAATGATCTCTTCGGATGCTTCGAGGAAGTTAGGGATAAATCTTCCATTTTTCATCTCATCTACAATTAATGATGAACTCACTCCCGAAATCGGCTTTTCGCTCGCAGGATAGATTTCAAGCAGTATTGCAACATCTGCTAAATCCAGTGCAGCTGCAAATGGATGAAGAAATGCTTGTGTGCGGGAGTAACGATGGGGCTGAAAAACTACCAGGACTCGACCATCACCTGCATAACGTCTAGCCGCTGTGAGCGTGGCATCGATTTCAGTTGGGTGATGGCCGTAATCGTCAACGATTCGAATTCCAGCGATACTTGATTTGAGTTCAAATCGTCGACCAGCGCCTTGGAATGATGCTAAACCCTCAAGTAATTGTGTACCGGGAAGTCCTAGCGAGAGGCCCATCGCCATTACCGCAGCTGCATTCAGTAGGTTGTGATGTCCTGGGACTTGCAACTCCAGTGAACCAACTGCTCGACCTTTCCACAGTATTCGTGACCGTGAACCCATTGGAAGTAAGGTGATTTGATCAATTACCAGATCCGCACTTTGCTCTACACCATAAGAGACTTTCGTTGCAGAAGACTCACCTGCGGCGATCTTTGATGCTCCAATGTCGTCCTTGCAGTAAACAAGGTAGCCGTCAGAATTGATTGACTGAGCAAAATCTTTGAAGATCGACATAACTGATTCTTCGGTAGCAAAGAAATCAACGTGATCATGTTCAATATTTGTGATGATGGCCGAGAATGGGTGATACTCCATAAAAGAGCCATCTGATTCATCTGCCTCGGCTACAAAGTACTCACCAGTTCCTCTGTGGGCATTAGAACCTGAAGCAGTAAGAGTTCCCCCAATAGCAAATGAGGGGTCGACACCGCACGATTGGAGTGCAACTGTAAGCATCGATGAGGTTGTGGTTTTTCCGTGAGTTCCGGCCACAGCCACACTTTTACTTGTGGACATGAGAACAGCTAACGCTTGTGCGCGAGTTAGTAGTGGAAGCGATAACTCCTTGGCGCGGATCATTTCCGGATTGTTTGGGGAAATTGCGTTTGAGTAAATAACTATTCCGGCATCTTTTACATGATTTGTATCATGACCGAGAAATATTTCTGCCCCGAGCGCCTTCAGCGCAGTAACCACAGATGAATCTTTGGCATCACTACCTGAAACATTCAAACCAAGAGATAGGCAGATGCGAGCCAAACCACTCATACCGGCTCCACCAATTCCAATGAAGTGGATCTGTTTTCCTGTCCAATCCTGCAAACTCATGCGCGCGTGCATCTAATTTATGGAATTTTCTAGTTGGTGCTCCATGAGAGCGACAATTTTTGCTGCTGCCGCAAGGTCGCGTCGTTCAACACCGTCGCCTTGCAGGGCACTTTTTGCGAGCATGGAATCAATGTTATCTAGCAGCCAGGCTGAGGTGAATGCATCTTGCTCTACTGTCATCGCCCGACCTGCTGAAACTAACTCGTGCGCATTAACTGCCTGCTCACCATTGCCGACTGGAAGAGGAATAAAGAGTGCAAACTTTCCGAGGGCTGCAACTTCAGAGCATGTAATGGCACCACTTCTGGCGATAATCAGATCAGCAGCCAGATAGGCAGCTGCCATCTCATCAATGTAGGCAAAGGCTTTATATGCATTATCACTTGCAGGAAGTGCATTAAATCCCCCGGCCGAATGAATAATTGCAAATCCACGTTCAGTCAGCCCAACACGGGCAGCGGCGATGACTGAGTTTATGGCTGCCGATCCCTGAGAACCGCCGAAGATGAGAATTGTTTTCTGATTTGCATCTAACTCAAATTTCAATCTGGCATCTCTGCGCAGAGCCGACCACTCTGAGGAGTCCGATTCTTCATTTGCAATCAACAATTGTGCAATGTCTTCACGTAAAGGCAGACCTGTTATCAGTGCTCCTGCAAAAGGTCCGCTTGAAACGGGGGTACCTACTGCCAATGCAGATGTATATCTGGCGCCAAGGCGGTTTGCCCAACCAGGTTTTGCATTGGCTTCATGGATAACTATTGGAATTTTCAGGCTATGGGCGGCCAGATATGCAGGAGCACAGACATACCCTCCAAAGCCAATGAGCAAATCGGCATCTTTCAAAATCTGCTTCGATTCAGTGATTGCCGTACGTAGTTGCGCAGGAACTTTCAGCAGTGATGGGGTGAGCGAGCGAGGAACTCGGACTCGGGAGATGTGCGCTAATTCAAATCCTGCCTGCGGAACTAATGTGTTCTCTAACCCACTGGATGTACCAAGAAAGATGATTGAATCTGCCGGATGACTCTCTCTCCATTTTTTTGCAACAGCCAGCGCTGGTTGAACATGACCGGCTGTTCCACCGCCTGCGAAGACAACTCTACGTGCACTCATTTGCGCTTAATTCTTTCAGCAAGAAAACGTCTGACTTCACTTTTAATCTCTGGATCATTCAGTGCACTAGATGCAATAAATCCAATTCCCAGATAAGTAGCAACTAGGGCAGAGCCTCCGTAGGAAAGGAACGGCAAGGTGACACCTACTACGGGAAGCAAACTCACAGCCGAGCCGATATTGAGAACGGTTTGGATTCCAATCCAGACTGCAATTCCTGCGCATGCAAAACGAGTAAATGAATCCGACGTGCGCATTGCAATCCGTAGCGCTGAGTAGATAAGCACGCCGAGCATCGCTAAGACAAAGAGAGTTCCAAGCAAACCTAGTTCTTCACCGATGACGGCAAAGATAAAATCTGTATGGGCCTCAGGAAGATTTCCCCACTTTTGTCTGCTACCCCCCAGTCCAACGCCGAAGATGCCACCACTTGCTAGACCTAAAAGACTGTGAGCTGGTTGCCAGCCTTCATTTTTATATTGAGCAGGATCAAATGGGTTAAGGAAAACGCTCCAACGAGCTGCTCGATACTGAGCGGTTGCAATAAAGAAGCCGATTGCAACAGCAGCAGTCGCAGTAAGTGTTCCAACTAAGCGTAATGGGATTCCGGAGATGAAGAGCAGACCGCCTAGGATGGCCATCATCACCGATGCCGTCCCCAAATCTCTACCCCACATTACGAGGGCGCTGGCGACAATAAAACCGGGTGCAATGAGTGCCAAAACATTGATGCGGATGAATCCGGCGTTGACTCGTGTAGCCAACATATGTGACGCCCATAAAATGAGTAGAAATTTAGCTAATTCACTTGGTTGAACATCCACTACCTTAAAAGATATCCAATTTTGATTTCCATTGACGGATTTACCGATTCCAGGAATTCGAACAATGAGCAGGAGAATAATTGAGATGACTAAACTAAATCGAGCCAGAACTTTCCATCGTTCTAATGGAAGACGCGAGAGATATATCGCAAGTGGAATTGAAATAGCAAGAAAAATAAGTTGACGAAAAACAATTGCAATTGATGATCCCTTGGTTTCAAGGGAATGGATTGACGATGCCGAAAAAACCATTACTAAACCAAGGATTGACAGAATTGAGGCTGAAAGAACCAAGGCGTAAAAAGGTGCGGCTGGATTGCGAAGTTTTGAGGTTCCTACTGCTCTAGTCATCCTAATAATTTCCTCACTGCCGATGCAAAGCGATCTCCTCTATCGGCATATGAAACGAATTGATCCATCGATGCACATGCTGGTGCTAGTAGAACTGTGTCGCCGGTCTCGGCACGAGAAGCAGCCTCAACTACGAGTGATTCCATAAATGAATTTGATTCTCCCCCACGAAGATGATCCGCTGGAGGATCCATCAACACTATTGGAATCTGCGGTGCATGTTCTTTGAAGGCTTGGGCAATTAATTCGCGATCTGTGCCAATTAAGAGAGCTGCCTTAATTCGCGGATGAGCTCGCGCTACAAGTGCACCCACATCTGCGCCTTTTGCCAATCCCCCAGCTATCCAAATTACTGATAGAGCCGAGAGAACCGATGCTGCTGCAGCATGAGGGTTTGTTGCCTTGGAATCATCAATCCAAGTAATCCCATTCTTTTCTGCCACAACTTCAATCCGGTGGCGCCCCAGTTTAAATTCAGAGAGTGCGTTACGTATTGCCTCATAAGGCGTACCTACAGTTCTCGCTAGTCCGGCGGCGGCGAGGGCATTGGAAACATTATGAGGGACGGTTGGTTTAATATCGATAACCTCGGCAATCATCGCTGCCTGTTGAGGGTCAGGAACAAAGGCCCTATCCACTAGCAGTTCTTCAACCACCCCTAACTCTCCAGGCCCTGGAGTATCAAGTGAGTAAAAAACCTTTCGACCATTCCAGTGTGTCGTTCGGCTAACCACCTCACCATCGCCGCCATTGAGAATTGCAGTCATTGCGCGGTCAAGAATCGAAACTTTAGCTCGAGCATATGCGTCAAAGTCACCGTGCCAATCAGTGTGATCATCTGCAATGTTGAGGATTGCTGATGCAACAAATTCAGCTTTCTCCAGCCAGTGAAGTTGAAAACTGGAAAGCTCAAGTACTAGAACATCAAAAGGCTCACTTCCTTCGACGCACTCAATCACTGTTTTACCTACATTGCCACATGCGATTGCGTTAAGACCTCCCGCACGAATAGCCGCTGCAGCCATCTCAACTGTGGTTGTCTTGCCGTTGGTCCCAGTGAGTGCCAACCATTTTTGCTGTGGCCATTTTTCAAGTTTTATTGACCAAGCCAGATCAATCTCGTTGATTATTCTCTTATTAGCTGCTCGTGCAGCAGATATGAGTCTGTGGCTCTCCTTCCAACCTGGAGACACCAATATGAAATCGAAATCTGCTATCTGAATCGCAGATGTTGAAAGAAATGTAAATTCTTCTGGAGCAAGCTGGCTATCGTCAGTGACTGTGACGTGAGCACCGCGCGAAAGTAGTGATCGTGCACACGCGATTCCTGTTACACCCGCACCTAGAATGAGAACATTCTTTTGGGAGAAATCGCTGGAGACGCTCATGAGTGTGACAGCGGCTGCGTTAGCCTGCAATCCAATCGGTGTAGAACAGGCCTAGACCTGCAGCAACACAAAGGCCAGCAATAATCCAGAAGCGAATCACAATTGTGACCTCACCCCAGCCCTTGAGTTCAAAGTGATGTTGCAAAGGAGCCATCCGAAAAACGCGCTTGCCACCCGAGATTTTAAAATAGAGAGTCTGAATGATGACTGACATCGTGATGATGACAAATAAACCACCCAGAGGAATCAGAAGTAATTCAATCCGCAGAACGGTGGCAATTCCAGCTAAAGCACCGCCCAGTGCGAGCGAACCTGTATCCCCCATAAAAATTTTGGCAGGTGAGGCATTCCACCATAAAAATCCAGTGCAGGCACCGGCAAAGGCTGCAGCAAGTACTGCAATATCAAGTGGATCACGAACTTGGTAACAGTTAATACCTGGAGTTACCGCACAACTCTGACCGAACTCCCAGACGCCAATGAGGATAAATGAGATAAATGTAAGCACAGATGCACCTGAAGCAAGTCCATCAAGACCATCTGTCAGATTCACGCCATTGCTCGTGGCAGTCACCATAAGGGCTACCCAAATAACGACTAGCACAGCGCCTAAAGTAATCGAGGTATCTCGTACAGTTGAAAGCTGTGATGAAATCGGAGTTAAACCATCTTTATCTGGAAAACGAGTGCCTAGGTACGCAAACACTGCAGCTACCACTATCTGGCCCAGCAGCTTCTGACGAGAAGTTAACCCCAGTGACTTCTGACGCGAAACTTTCAGCCAATCATCTAAGAAACCTACAAAGCCCAATGCAACTACAAGCCCAATGACCAGAACAGCAGAAGCGGTTATTGCATTTCCGCTAACCAGGTGTGCGATTAAATACGCCGCGATTGCGGCGAAGATAATTATGATTCCACCCATCGTGGGTGTTCCGCGCTTTGTGTGATGCGAGGATGGTCCATCATCTCGAATAATCTGCCCGTAACCGCGACGGGCTAGGGCACGAATAAGAACTGGAGTTCCAAAGAGGGAGAGAAGTAGTGCAATGCCTCCGGCGATCAGAATCGTTCTCACTATTGATCACCCTCTCCGACACTCTTGCTCTTCTGCGCTCTCACCACTTGTTCAATTACTTCTGCCAAGACTTCAAAACGTTCCGATCGTGAAGCCTTTACCAAAATCACATCTCCTGGCTCAATCTCTTCTGCAGCTTTCTCTGCGCCTTGGCGATCACAGAGATGCACACTGGTCTGACCCTGAGTATTGGCCGCTGGCGCATACTCAGGAGCATCTACGCAGACCAGATGGTCTACTCCCAACTCACAGGCAAGGGTGCCAACTTGGGCATGGGCCTGGGCTGTAGACGCGCCGAGTTCTGCCATTTTTCCAAGAAAAGCCCATGCCCGTCCGCCACGTTCTTGAGCAAAGAGAATGAGTGTTCGCAGTGCAGCTTCCATGGCATCTGGGCTTGCGTTATATGAGTCATTGATAAGTACAACTTCATTGAACTCGTGAATCTCCATGCGCCACTTACTCTCGATCAGTGCCGTTGAAAGTCCGCTAGCAATGGCGTCTAGCGAAATTCCGAGAGCTGTTGCCACCGCTGCAGACGCAAGCGCATTTGCGATCTGGTGTTGGCCAACAATTCGAAGTGCGACCGCCGCTCTTCCTTCTGGTGTTACTAAATCAAAATGTGGCCGCCCTTCCCTAATTTCGATTTCGGTGGCTCGAATATCATGTTCGTGTTCAGATCCAAATGTCAATATTTTACCCGAATGAAGTGATTTCATCGCTGGCGTAAAAGTGTCATATTGTCCCAGAATCGCTATTCCTGATTCGGAGAGTGAAGAGACGAGTTCTGACTTTGTCTTTGCAATCATTTCGATGGAGCCAAACTCTCCAACGTGAGCTTGACCAACGCGAAGTACTACAGCGATATCCGGACGTGCGATTGAGGCAAGATAGGCGATATCTCCAGAGTGGCGTGCCCCCATTTCAATGACGGCATATTTTGTAGAGTGATCACAGTTAAGAATGGTAAGAGGCACACCTAACTCGTTATTGTAATTGCCAGAAGGCGCGATGGTATTTCCGTGTTGAGAAAGCAAATGTTTGAGTAGATCTTTAGTAGTCGTTTTGCCTTGAGATCCTGTTATACCTATAACTTTAAGCTCTGGTAACTGTGAACGGACAAAACGTGCAAGTGAAGCTAAAGCAAGGGAAACATCACTGACCACAATATGGCGAACTGAGACTGAACGAGATGTGATTGCAACAAGTGCACCATGAGCGAATGCATCGTCAACAAAATCGTGACCATCAGAGGATGTACCAGCAAGTGCAAAGAAGATTCCACCGGGTTGCACAGTCGATGAGTGAATTGAACCAGGGGCTGTAATCTCGATATCTTCACCGACAAGTGTGCCATCGATAATTGCTGCGATCTCCGAAGCTTTCATACGAATCATCCGCGAGCCTCGATTGCTTGAGCTACAACGATTCGATCATCAAAATCAAAGATTGTTCCGGCGATCTCTTGCCCAATTTCATGGCCTTTACCGAGTACCAGCAGAGTGTCGCCAGGCTGGCAGAGAGAGACTGCATACTCAATTGCGCTTTTGCGATCGATGATTACTCGACTTGGTTGGTTAATGGTGAGGTGACCGACCATCTCCGCCAAGATTTTTTCAGGATCTTCACTACGGGGGTTATCACTTGTAAAAATCGCGACAGAACTTCCCTCAGCCAATGCCCTACCCATGAGAGGACGCTTTGTTGCATCTCTATCCCCGCCGCAGCCAAGTAGGGCGATTACTTTTCCGGATGTAAATTCTTGTGCGGTGGAAAGAACATTCTTGACCGCATCTGGTGTGTGTGCGTAATCCACAATTGCGGTGAAGTTCTGTCCACATTCAATAGATTCCATGCGTCCTGCAGCCCCTTGAATCTGAGGCAGGATCGCGGCGCAATCTAATGGATCGATTCCACATTCAATTGCCATGGCCAAAACCAGAAGGATGTTATCTAGATTGAAATTGCCACGAAGTGGCGTTGAAGTCTCAATCAGAATGCCGCCTGCACCACGTACAGATATCTCGGTACCACGAGTGGTAGTTTTAATTTCGGTGTAATTCCACGTTGCTTTCTTATCGGTTCTGGAGAGAGATACAGCGGGAATTTCACAAGATTCAAAGAGTTTCAAGCCATATGGATCATCAATATTAATAAAAGCTAAGTCTGCATATTCCAATGTGAAAAGGCTCGCCTTAGCCGCAAAATATGAATCCATGTTTTTATGGAAATCTAGATGATCTTGAGACAGATTTGTAAATCCAACCATCGCAAAATGCGAACCACGCATGCGGTTCATCGCAAGTGCGTGACTTGATACTTCCATAACCAAGTGGCGCATATGTCGTTCGCTCATTGTCGCCGCCAGCGATTGCAACGTATCAGCCTCTGGAGTCGTCCGAAGACTTTTAATTGTTTCTCTACCTATTTTCGTACTTACGGTTCCTATGAGGCCGCTTTCGCGCCCGGCTTTTTCGAAGAGCTGATGGAGCAGTGTAGAAACTGTGGTCTTGCCATTGGTTCCAGTAATTCCGATACTCACCATCTCCTGCATTGGCTTGCCATAGAGATGAGCGCTCACTATCGCTCCAGAAACTCGCGCATCGGACACAACGATTATCGGTAAGCCATCTCCAATCTCTGCGCCTTGTGAATCTGTGAGGATGGCACGTGCTCCTTGGGCTAACGCATTCCGAGCAAAGCGCGCACCATGCGTTTTTTCTCCGGGATAGGCTAGAAAGAGATCGCCTTCTACTACCTCGGAACTGTTTGAACTCACTCCTGTTAACGTCAAACCTGAATCGATTGAAGTATTGCCACCCACGAGACGACAGAGCGTCTCTACTGATATTGAATAATCGAGAAGGGGACGCATCGCCTATCCCCTTGAACTCACTTGAGAAATCTTGATTTGCTCTGCCTTCTTAGCCTCTCGCGCTTTCTTATCAAGCTCTGCCTTATTAAGTGCAATAGATTGCACTTGAGTCTCTGTAGGTGCAATGTGCTGGCTTTGTAGCACAAAAGTCATAACCTTTTTAAAGACTGGTCCACCAAGTGCGCCGCCATAGTGTGCACCTTTGGGATCTTGAATGGTTACGTTGATTACATATGCAGGTTTATCGGCGGGTGCAAAACCAATAAATGATGCGGTGTAACCGCTGTAGCAACCACAATTTTCGTTGTAGCGAGTTGCTGTACCAGTCTTTCCTGCAACTCTGTACCCAGGAATAGATGCGCTGGGTGCGGTTCCGTGAGCAGATACGACATTTTCCATCATGAGTCGCATCTTGGCTGCAGTTGATGAACTAACAACTTGAACACCTTTGCTTGATTTAAAGGGAGTGAAGTTTCCTGACGCATCACTTGTTCCAGCTATGACTGTTGGTGAAACTCGCACGCCATTATTTGCAATAGTCGCAAAGATGCTGGTTGCCTGCATGGCATTAAGAGAGTATCCCTGACCAAAAGCAACTGTTGGAGCAGTTGTTCCAGACCAATCCTTTACTGCCAACAGTCGACCGGTATTTTCGCCAGGTAGACCAACTCCAGTCTTTTCACCAATGCCAAATTTGGTGAGGTATGCATGAAGAGTGTCATGACTTATGGTCTCTGCAATTTTGATTGTTCCGGTGTTGCTTGAAACTGCAAGAATCCCAGCTGTTGTTAACTTCTGCAGTGGATGTGGATCGTGATCTTTAAAATACTCGCCCGCTCTTCGAATTTTGTAAGGAACATCAAAGACAGTCTCCGGTGAAATAGTGCCTTCCTCAATTGCGGCTGCAAGGGTCATAACTTTTCCGGTAGACCCTGGCTCATAAACATCTTGTACTGATGGATTGCGCATCAAATCTAAGGAGACGCTCTTCGTATTATTTGGATCAAAGGTAGGCGCAGTTGCATGTGCCAAAATCGCACCTGTCTTTGGATCCATGACGATTACAGTTCCACTGCTTGCCCGAGAACTCTTTACCGCTTCGGCAATTGCCTTGGATGCAACCCATTGAATATCACGATCAATTGTGAGACGAACGGTCGTGCCTGCCTGTGCTGCGACAATCTCAGATTGTGAACCTGGAATCTCGGCTCCTCGTCCACGAGCATATGAATAAGCACCTGGGATGCCAGAAATTGAAGAGTTCATGCTCTGTTCAATACCTGAGGCACCGATTCCATCTTTACGCACAAAGCCAACGAGAGATGAAACCAGGTTTCCAGATGGATACTCACGTACATAATTTCTTTCGGGGAAGAAGCCCGCAATTCTTTTTCCGTAATCTTGATTACTCAGTTCTGAGTTGTACTTTTCTATAGCTAGTGAGAGACGGTTCCACACACTTGGCGCAGCAGCCTCCAAGACCATTGAGTAACGTCGTGTACCCGTGATTGAAGTTTGAACGTCTGCAATAGGTAAACCCAAAATTGGCGAAACAAAAGCGGCAACGCGGGTTGGGTCCTTAATTAGCTTTTGATCGACAACAATATTGATCGCAGAGACGCTCCGAGCAAAGGCAACCCCGTTGATATCTGTGATATCACCACGTGGAGCGGGAATCGATCGAGTGGACTCCATTTCACTGGCAGCTTTGAGTGTGTATTCAGCTGACTGAATTCCCTGAATTTGAATCAAACGTGCAGCAAAGACGATAAAAATTACAAGCAGGATGATGAATAGGGTGCGGATGCGCTTTAGCGCTAAGTCAAAATTACCCACGTGCGATTCCGCCTTGGTCTTCAACAACTGGAATCTCAGGTGTGAGATTAAGGAAGGTTGGATCCTCTGACGGACTCATACCCAAAGCAGCCGCCTGATTAGCTAGCGCCTGGGGAGCGGAGTAAGACTCCATTTTTCGTGCAATTGCCTCACGTTGGTCTGCGATCATTTTAGATTCAACTTTAAGCTCAGAGAGTACGAAGGCATCCTGGGCCAATAATGTGTTGATTCCAAGTAAGCCAAAGAAGCCTACCAATGACACGATTGTAAGAAATTTTGCAAAGTACTTTCTTGTCTCTTGTACATCTTCTGACGATTGTGGAACGATTTTCAAGAACGCGCGTGATGACTGAGTCAATACTTTTTCGCGTGTCTGCTGAGCAAGTGCGGCGATTGACATTAGGCAGCCACCTTCTCAATTGCACGTAGTCGCACTGATGTAGAACGCGGATTGACTTCCTGTTCTAAAAGGCTTGCTTTCTCGCTAGCTTTGATCACCAATGAGAACTTTGCGGCAAATTCGGGTAAGTCCATCGGGAGGTTTCGGGGGCTCTTTGAAGTCGATGCTTCAACGAAGATTTCCTTAACAATCTTGTCTTCTAGTGATTGGAAGGACATCACAACTACACGTCCTCCCACCTCAACCAGGTTGAGTGCTTGTGGAATTGCCCTAGTGATTGCTCCGAGTTCGTCATTAACAGCGATTCGAAGAGCTTGGAAAGTACGTTTAGCTGGATTGCCACCGGTACGGCGCGTGGCAGCCGGGATACTCTCTTTCACCAATGTCGCCAACTGCAGGGTTGAGTTAAGTGGCGCAATTGCACGAGCTTTCACGATATTTTCCACAATGCGTGTTGCAAACTTTTCTTCCCCAAAGGTGCGAAGAATCTTTACGAGAGCACCTGGTTCGTAATGATTAACGATTTCATATGCAGTGATCACTTGAGTGCTATCCATGCGCATATCAAGTGGAGCATCGTGGGAATACGAGAAGCCGCGATCGCTTTCGTCTAATTGCATCGATGAAACACCTAGATCAAAGAGAACCCCAGACAGGGCTGAGTAGCCATGGCTCTGTGAGACATCTGTGATCGTGTCAAAAATTGCATGTGATGTCTTAAGTCGATTACCAAATTGCGACAAACGAGTGCGAGCTTTATCAAGGGCTTGTGGGTCGCGATCAATTCCAATAACTGTTAACTGTGGGAATCGTGAAAGAAGCGCTTCTGTGTGTCCACCTAATCCGAGAGTTGCGTCGACTACAACTGGATTTTGAGAATTCTCAATAGAGGGAGTTAGCAATTCGATGCAGCGATCGCGCATTACAGATATGTGTTGCATCATCTCCCCCACTTCATGACTCGAACTTGTCTTTACTGTGTTAACGATTCGCTCTCTCAACTCTGGTCACCGTCGGCCGACGGATCTCACGAAAGCGACGCCGGGGAAGGGGCGTCGCTGTCGGCCTTAAAACCTAGGCATTGGGTCGACGGTGGCCACAATCGAGAGAGCGCTATGTAGTTGTTTTTTATTCAGTTGTACTTTTAAAAGAGTCCTGGAAACACCTCTTCAGAAACATCGGCAAAACCTTCTTCACGATCTGCCAAATATTTATTCCACGCTTTTGCATCCCAAATTTCAACGCGAGTATTTGCTCCAATAACAACGCACTCTTTTTCAAGTCCTGCATATGTGCGAAGTCCTTGTGGAATCGTGACGCGACCTTGACGATCAGGAATTTCATCGTGTGCGCCTGCAAACATCACACGTTGGTAATCACGAGCTGCTTTTGCAGTCACTGGTGCTTGACGCAATGTTTGTGTCAGAGTTTCAAATTCTGTTGATGGAAAAACATAGAGACAGCGTTCTTGACCTTTTGTAATGACAAGTCCTGCTGAAAGTTCTTCACGGAATTTGGCCGGAAGTATGAGGCGACCCTTCTCATCAAGGCGGGGCTCATGTGTGCCTAGAAACATGCACCTGCCCCCTTCCCCAAGGTCTTGGCTGAGATGAGCATCTACTCCCGCTCAATCCCCCACTTTACTCCATTTTACTCCTTTTTCAACCACCCTTCTCCACGCTCCCCCCTTTTTCGCCCCACCTCCCCCCACTCTGAGGGCGCAAAAAAGCCCGCCGAATGGGCGGGCTGGTGGAGCGGTGCGAGAGCGGGATTATTCGAAGTTGCGCTGATCCCAACGATCCTGGAGGCGATCACCGAACTTCTTGCGGGCGCGTGGGGCTTTTGGTGAACCCTTTTCCGAGGCTGAGACAAGGGCGCCAGGTGTGGTTACCGCGCGAAATATCACTACCGAGCCTGTGAGAGCCAGGAGAAATCCGACAAGGCCAATGACTGTCACCTGAGCGATCAAGCCCGCAAAGAGAGTGGCCAGGCCAGTGAGAATGAGAGCAACTCCAAGGAGAATCCGATTCCGTGATGGTGAGGCTGTACCCGACATCGTACTGACAAGGCGTGGGTCATCAGCGGCTAAGGCCTCTTCCATCTGCGCCAATAGACGTCTTTCGTGTTCGGATAATGGCATATAGATACTCTAGAACAACTTTTTCGTAAGGGCTACTTGGGGCGCTCCTTATTCGTGGCTCTCCTCAATCAGACGTCCTGGTCGCACGCTATCTCGCCCAAAACGAGCCTTTGCTGCATCAATTCCCTCCTGCAACTCCCGCCAACTCGACTCTCGCCCACCAAGGACGAGCTGTTCATGGGTATCGGTATGGAGGTTATCCAGGCTTACTCCGACTAGACGGATGCGAGCCCGCTCGATGGAGAGCCCTTCATAGAGCCCTTTGGCAACCTCATAAATCTCGTGCGTTGTATCGATAGGTAGCGGCAATGTCTTGGAGCGATTAATCGTTGTGAAATCTGCAAATCGAATCTTGAGAGTGATCGTCTTGGCAAAGAGTGATCGCTCTCGCATGCGAGATGAAGCCCTTTCGCACATACGAAGAATTTCTTTAGAGATTATCTCTGGATCATCTATATCGCGATCAAATGTTTGCGCAGCACTGATGCTCTTGTCAGGCTCTTCTGGAATGACATCACGATCATCGCGCCCCCATGCTAATTCGTAGAGTGATTCACCAGCTGCTTGACCGAGAGCACGAATCAAAGTCTGTGGTGGAGTCTGGGCAATATCACCAACAGTGTGTAGCCCTAAACGTTCTAGCGCTTCATTGGTCTTGGGACCGACTCCCCATAGCGCGGAGACTGGTAGCGGGTGGAGGAATGTCAGTACTCGATCTGTAGGAATCTCGAGCATCCCATTGGGTTTGCACCGTTGTGATGCCAGCTTTGCGATGAACTTTGAGGATGCAATTCCAACTGAACAGGTAATACCTTCTTGCTCTTCTACTTTGGCGCGAATTGCAGTTGCAATCTCTCGTCCATCGCCTAGTAATCTGCGTGCTTTTGTTACATCGAGGAATGCTTCGTCGAGTGAGATTGGTTCAACAAGTGGTGTAAATGAATGAAAGATCTCCATGATGTGTTCTGAAACTTCGCTATAGCGCTTATGATCTGGCGGAATGAAGATGGCATGCGGGGCTAAGCGTTGTGCCTTACCTACTGGCATCGCAGCCTTGATTCCAAATTTACGTGCTTCATAATTTGCAGAGGTGACTACTCCACGTACCCCTGCACCAATAACTACAGCTTTACCTTTAAGTTCGGGATGGTCGCGCTCTGTAACAGATGCAAAGAATGCATCCATATCCACATGCAAAATTGTGGGTTCTAGCTCGCTACTCATATAGCCACCTTACTGTCCTTACCAACCTGCCACTTCTCATACGCGCTACGTAAATCCCATGCACCCGTGGCGCGAATAGAAATTCCACGATCTCCGGTACGCCGCGTTAGACCGCGTACGAGGATGAGTGAGGTCGAGTAGAGAAGGGCGGCGCTACTTGTCTGCACATCGCTAAAGAAGGTGCAGTCACTGCAGCCATAGCCATCATCGAGGGTAAGGAAGATGACGCGGCGACCTGATCGAACAGGCGGAGTTTGTAGTGCGACCTTTACTCCTGCAACTAACACTTCCGTACCTGAACGTTGTGCAAGGAGATCACACGAACGCACTGCGCCAATTGCATTGAGGAATGGGGCATAGAACTCAAGCATGTGATGAGTGATATCCATTCCTAGTCGTTCTATTTCGTTGCGTACACGTTCATTGACGGTGATATCAGGTAGCCCACTTGAGACTAGGGCCGGTGGTGTAAATCCAAATGTCATCTGTGCGCCACTCACACCCTTTTTAGCGCTCTTAGCAGAGTGTGATCTTTCAATATCACCTAGATGTAAAAGTAGATCGCGATGATTAATCTCGCCATTGCCAATAGAGTGAAGTTCATCGAATCCACCAGTGAGAATAAGTGATTCGGTGGTGGGTGTAGATGCCCCGCTACGTGCGATGAAATCTGCAATATCGATATAGGGGCGCCCTTGAATAATCGAGTTGATTTCTTGCTCGCTAATTCCTGAGATAGATGAGAGAGCGATACGAATTGCCTTCTGGCTTTCACGGACTTCTACACAATATGTTGCCGCAGATTTATTGACATCAAGTGGGGCAAGTGCAATTCCCATCTGCCTTGCTTCATCAAGGATTAAACGCTTGGGATACATGCCAGGATCATGGGTGAGAACGCCAGCTAGGAATTCTGCTGGGTAATGAGTTTTAAGCCACGCAGATTGGTAGGTAGGTAGAGCAAAAGCTGCAGCATGTGCTTTGCAGAAACCAAATGAGGCAAAGGCGCGCAAGATCTCCCAGACCTTAGTAATGACAGCAAGTGGATATCCCTTCTGCGTTGCTGCAGGAAAGAACCAATCACAGACTTCCTGCTGTCCTGCCTTATCCCCCAGCGACCGTCGTTTCTCATCGGCTGCTGCCAATGAGATACCTGTCATCACAGAGATAATCGAGATCACTTGTTCGTGGAAGACCACAACGCCTTCTGTCTCTTGCAAGATCGGCGCTAGATCAGGATGAATAACATCGGCTGCGGTAAAGCCGTGGCGTGAGTTGAGAAAGGGAGCGATCATGTCGCTCTTTACTGGGCCCGGGCGAAAGAGTGAGATATCAATAATCAGATCGTTAAATGATCGCGGATTTAATTTGCCAACTAATTCACGTTGCCCTGGGCTTTCAATCTGAAAAATTCCTAAGGTTCGTGTCGATTGGATCAACTGGTAAGTCTGCTCATCATCAAATGAGATGGCATCAATATCAATCTTCTTCTCTTCTACCTTTTCAATTTCAGCAAGAGTATAGGCAATTGTTGATTGCATACGTACGCCCAAGATGTCGAGTTTGAGAAGACCAATATCTTCAACATCATCTTTATCAAGCTCCACCATAGGAAATCCGCTGGCGTTGATATGCAGCGGAATACGGTTAAGAAGTCCGCCATCAGAGAGAACAACTGCACATGGATGCATCGCAAGATGGCGTGGCAGACCGTCGAGCTCTTGGGCAAGAGAGACTGTCATCGCCATAAGAGGAGCAGAGGTATTAAGCGTCTTGAGTTCAGGTAGAGATTGCAGAACCGCTTGAATATTACGAGCACGTACATGAGGCATCGCTTTAGCAAGAAGATCAATCTCTGCAGCTGGTAGGCCTAACGCTGCACCCGTGTCACGAATTGCATGTCGAGCGCGATAGGTATCAAACATGGCAACAGTTGCCGCACGCGAGATAACTCCTGGCTCGTGCAGTGATTGTGAGCCATAACGATCAAAGACCATCTGATAAATCTCAAGGCGGCGATCTGATTCAACATCGATATCAATATCGGGAAGAGCTACACGCAACGGTGAACAGAAGCGCTCCATTAAAAGCCCGTGGCGCATCGGATCAACGCCAGAAATACCTAAGAGATGGCAGATAAGAGAACCGGCACCGCTACCGCGTGCTGCAACACGTATTCCTTTATCACGAGCCATCTGCGCAATATCTGCAACGGTAAGAAAGTATGACTCGTATCCAAGTGATGCCACCGTTGCTAGCTCATCATCTAAGCGAGTACGCGCTGCCTTCACATCAGCCTGTGCGCTATAGCGCCAATGAATTCCTCCTTCTGCTCGCGCACGTAAAAGCGTGCGCATTGAGCTCTGCGATGTTGCGCCGACAATGTGTGGTTCGGGTAGATGGATTCCACCAAGACCAATATCGCGTGCCGGCGATAGCAGTGCACGCTCTGCCCATTCACGTGTGGTCTTAAGGAGTGCACGTGGAGTTGCCTCACCTGCTGCACGTGCAATCTCTGTTGCCACTATCGTCATCTCTTGGCTGCTCTTTAAATACCCTTCGGCGTTACGACGTTCGATATGTCGGTAATCCAATGGCACAAGTTGGCGAGCGCAATCTAAGAGATCGGCGATGGGACCATCACTGCGGTTGCGCATGCGCACAGCATTAGTAATAACTGCATCGATATCGTGATCGCGCGCAAAGATTAAAGATCTAGCAGCATGGGCAGTCGAGCCTGGACCGTTGCCGGCAATTAAATGTGAAACGCATTCAATAGCGTGATCGGCGAAGAATTCACGGGTGCGATTAAAGAGTTCGAGGGCTCGTTCCGGGCGATGGGCTGCTAACTCATAACTCAGTGGTGACTGTGGCCCATGGAGAATATGGAGTGAGGTGGTATGTGCGCTGAATTTTTCTAGGAGCTCCATGGTGATACGTGTGTCACCGCCACCATTGTTGATATGTAACCCTGTAAGAAAACGAACAAGGTGGGCCCATCCCCCATCACCGTGAGCTAAGACGGTCACCCGATGCTCAGGAGATTTCTTATCCCGCGGCGCAATCTCTATCGGGAGATTGATTCCAATAATCGGTGCAACACCATTGGCAACACAGGCTTTAGCAAAACGAATAGCACCTGAAAGAGTTGCGCGATCTGTGAGAGCAAGTGCTGGCATCGCATATTCACGTGCTTGCTCGACAAGATCGGCTGGCTGCGTTGTTCCATATTTCATGGAGAAGGCGCTAGCTACTCGCAGATGGATAAAACTCATGGGCGATCTAGACCGATCTAATGAGCCACTGCCCAGTAGCTTCGTCGCGTTCAATTTCAAATGTCGTCAGCGCGCCAATCGGTGCAGCCTCTACCGTCCAGAGTGCGCGCGCTCCATCATCGGGTCGATACCGGCCATCGCTAACGCGATTCCACCATCCACCTGCTTCACACCAGCGCGAGAGAACGGTGTGAATACGAAAACGCCGACCCTTAAAGGTGAACTCAATCGGCGTTGCCATGGCTCCGACGCCATCGGCAAGGACTTCATGGGCTGGACATATCTGGCTCATCGCTACTCCTTTTTCGAACAGATGTTCGAAAAGTAGCCCACACCCCTGACAAGAGCAAGCCCGCGAGGCGACACGCCAACGCTCAGATCTGAAAAATAGTTGAAATTTCAACTACATGGCGTAGGCTTAAGGGGTAAGAGAGTCTGCCGGCGGTGGGCTCACCCACATCAGGAAAATCAAGGAGAAAAATGAACGTTGTTCTATTCATCGGCCAGCTGCTCTTCGCAGCCCTCTTTATCGGATCAGGTATTGGGCACTTCGCAAAGCTTGATGCGATGACTGGCTACGCACAGTACAAAAAGCTCCCGGCTGCCAAGTTTGGAGTTATGGCAAGTGGACTCTTCTTCCTCGTAGGCGGAATCTTGATCGTAATCGGTACCTACGTCGATCTCGGCGCACTTCTTATTGCAATCACACTCGTGCTTGCAGCATTTATCTTCCATAACTTCTGGAAAGAGACCGATGCAAATACCAAGATGCAGGAGCAGATTGCCTTCAATAAGGATCTGGCGCTAGCAGGTGCTTGCCTAATTCTTGTTGCACTCGTTGCTTCCGGTATCGTTGAAGGAAGTGACCTTCTCGTTAGCGTGGGAAGTATTTCATTCTTCGGATAAATCAATCCATCAAGAAAGCCCTCGGGAAACCGGGGGCTTTCTTCTTTTATAAACATTCATCTGAGAGCATTCTCTGGTGGAAATCTTAGGCGCACTAGTCGCCGGAATATTTATCGGTTGCGTCCTTGGATTTGTCGGTGCAGGCGGTGCCATGCTCGCCGTCCCCATTCTTATCTACGGATTTGGCTTCGAGCCCTCGATCGCCTCAACCGCGGCTTTGGCAGTGGTTGGATCGGCTGCTCTTTCTGGGGCAAGTGCGAAGGTAAAGACAAAAGAGATTTACTACAGAGATGCACTAGTTATCTGGGCCATTGGTTTAGCTACCAATCTGGGTTTCTCTAGTCTTGTCGATAATCTTCCTGAAGATTTCATTGCAATTGGCTTCTCTGTTGTCATTTTCTTTGCCGGTTTGAGCATGCTTGGTTCCCCGCTCACCACAATTCATAGGCGAATGAGTTGGCCTGTTCTGATTTGTGTCTCGCTATTAATCGGTTCAATCACCGGACTCTTTGGTATCGGTGGAGGTTTCCTGGTTATTCCAGTGCTTGTCTTAGGTTTTGGAACTTCTCAAGTAATTGCATCAGGTACCGCCTTACTAGTTATCGCAATCAATTCAGCTACCGCGCTTGTAGGTCATAACGTACTGTGGGGCGAAGTCACTTGGAAGATTCCATTGTTAATGGGATTGAGTGCTGTCATCGTGGCGCAAATTGCATCACGCATTAAGTTGCCGATCTCTGATGCTTTACTACGAAAGCTCTTTGCTTACCTTCTCTTTAGCGTTGCGACATTTAGTTTGATTGAACGAATCTTTATCGTCTAGACAAGCTCTGTACTAGTGGCGGTCTTTATCTGTGTGAATTGTGCGAGATAGATAACCAGATAAGAAGAGCATCACAATTGGGAAAAATAGAGCCACGGGCAAACTGGTGACCTCTGAAATCAAACCAGTCAGAGTCGGACCAAAGAAATAGCCGGCGATTCCAATTACTCCAACTCGTGCAATCGCAACTGCCGGTGCAACACCAGGCGTTGCACCGGCTGCCAAGATAAATGCTGGGAACATCGGCCCGATTCCGAAACCAACTGCGATAAAGCCACAGTTAATAATGATCAAAGCTACAAGCGGATGTGAATCTGAGAGTGGCACAGCAATCAAAATCGCAGCACCCCAAGCAATTCCACCTAGGTATGCGCCGAGTTTTACGGTCAGTGCTGGACCAAATCGATCAAGCGTCTTATCCCCTAGCAATCTGCTGACAATCATGGCTAGTGCAAAGCAAGCAAAGCCTGAAGCGTTGACACCTTTTCCGTATCCCATGTCATCACGTAACAAAATTCCCGCCCAATCGCTGGCCGCCCCTTCTGCAATCAAGCAACCCAACAATCCAATACCTAATCCCCACAACGGTAGAACTGTCTTGCCAAACAATGGGATCTTCGCACTGGTCTCCTCTTCCCCACCATCATGTTCATCAAGATCGGGTGGCAGCAAGAAGAATGCAGATGGAACAAATGCAATTGCCGCAAAAATTGCGATTGCCACAAGGTTAATCTCGTAGGAGACAAAGCGAGCAATTGATCCACCAATTACTGTTGTTAAAAAAGCACCTAGGCTCCACATAGCATGCAAGGTAGACATGCAACGTCGTTTGATGATTCTCTCCACTGTGTAACCTTGGGCATTAAGGCAAATATCCATCAATGAATATCCAAAGCCCATTAAAAATAAAGTTGCTATGAGGGCCGGTGCGTTATTGGCCAGACCCATACCAGCAAGTCCCATAGGCATAATTGAGATTGCAACTTGAGTCACTCTGCGCGATCCAAATGTGTGAGTGAGGCGACCTCCAAGCTGGGCTCCCGTTACTGATCCGAAAGTGCTCGCTAACAAGATAAATCCGAATTGACCGTTACTTAGCCCGATAGCATCTTTGATTTCTGGGATTCGTGGGACCCAACCCATAGAGACCATCCCCATGAGCAAGAACATTGCCAATAAAGACCTACGCGCCTGATGAGCAATATCTTCAGGCGAGGAAGCGCGCAAACTCTGGAGACTCATAAGTGCTAACACTATTCCACCCGCTCGTGATCGACAGACGTTCAAGTAGATGTCGTACTATCTATGTGTGGAGCACATACTCGAACGCGCATCTGTAAAGCGTGCTCAGGCTGCGATGGATCAATTAGAAGTCCAGGGAAGAATTCATGCCCTCAGTGATAGTGCGCGAACTGCACAAGAGGCTGCTGATTCCCTTGGAGTGGAAGTGGGTCAGATTGCCTCATCTCTCATCTTCAAACTTCCATCTGGCGGAGCACTTCTCATCATTACCAGCGGGCGCCATCGAGTAGATACAGATCTCGTTGCTAGAAATCTTGAAATAGAAAGACTTGGTCGAGTGGATGCCGACTTTGTGAAAGAAGTTTCTGGTTATTCAATTGGAGGAGTGAGTCCACTAGGGTGGATTTCAAAGCCAGAGATTATCCTTATTGATGAAGCGCTCAATGATTATGACGTTGTATGGGCGGCGGCAGGTCACCCACATGCTGTATACCCAACTAGCTACACAGAACTTATTGCCTGCACTAATGCACAACCAATGATTGTTGGCGATTAGTAATGCCCAAAGTCGTAGTCGCATATTTTTGGAGAATTGATAAGCGTAAGCTTCCCTTTGCGCTCTTTTCAATGGCACGCGATCGTGGTCGCTTGCGCAGATCAACTGGTGTGCACTTTGCAAAGATGTTGGGTACTGGCACAGGCGAGAAATTCACTCCCAGCGATGCAGATGTCACGCGATGGGGTGCACTCGTTGTAATCGATGAGACTGTCCTCGACACAATCGACTCCCTGCCAGTTTTTCATTCGTGGAAAAATCGAGCAGATCATGAAGTGCGAATGGTCCTTGATCCAATTTCGGCGCACGGTCTTTGGTCTAAGCAAAATCCCTTTGATTGGAGTGTGACACCTTCGACTGATTCCCAAGTGGTTGCCATTACACGGGCGCGAATTAAGTGGAGTCAGAATTTCAGATTTTGGAGAGCCGTACCACCTGTTTCTACCGATCTCCACCAATCCAACGGGCTTATTGCAGCAATCGGTATTGGTGAGGCTCCACTTGGCCTGCAAGGCACATTCTCACTCTGGGAAAATGGAAAAGTTTTGCGAGATTTTGCTTACAAGGGAGAGGCTCATCAGAAAGTGATCAAGGCAACTGCTGACTACAACTGGTACGCCGAGGAGCTTTTCTCGCGCTTTGAAGTACGCCATGTGCGCGGTCAACTCTAGTAGGGCAGACTTAGCTCATGTCGATCAGAGATTTCACGCCGCGAGCAAATCACCGCCGTGCACAATCTGCTCGCTCTAAAGTTTTACTCGGAATTGTTCTGGCTGCTGCGATTCTCTTGCAGATTCCCTACCCACTACTCGATGGCAGAGCGCTAGAGATCTTAACTTTGGCAACTGTGTACTCAGGGGCGGCTGCCATGTTGCTTCATGCGCGGCTGAGTTATGGAAATAAATTTGCTCTTACTTATCTTGCGATCACTGCAATCTTTGCCTTGATCAT
Source organism: Actinomycetota bacterium (assembly GCA_041165585.1). Taxonomy (GTDB): domain Bacteria; phylum Actinomycetota; class Actinomycetes; order Nanopelagicales; family Nanopelagicaceae; genus Planktophila. The sequence goes on from JBEANF010000030.1 coordinate 36,326, forward strand.
TGAGAGCATCGGCGTAAATACTGGTTGGCCATTTGGAATTTATGAGTACAGCAGAACACTGGGCATATTTATCTTTGATGTGCCGCTAGTTGTGCTCTTCGCCTGGGCAATGATGGCCTACCCAGCCCTCATTGCCGCTCGACGAATTGCAGGTGGATGGGTCTTTCTCTACGGTGGAGCAATTTTGATGGGTTGGGATCTATTTCTTGATCCCCAGATGGTGGCTGCCGGCCGCTGGACATGGAAGGTAGATGGTGCAGCATTTCCATATGCCCCAGAGATTCCACTCTCCAATCCATTTGGTTGGCTACTTTCAGGATTGACCTTAATTGCAATTTTGCATTTTGTACTTCCCCTTGAACGTCGCAAAGAAGCACCGAGCACTCTTGCAGTAGATATCTATCTCGGCTGGAGTCTGCTTGGTGGATTCATCGCGCAATTTTTCTTCTTTGGTCGCCAGGGTCTAGCCCTCGTTGCATTCCTTATCTATGGAGCAATCCTTGCCCCATATTTCTTTACTCAATGGCTTAATCGCAGTTAACTCACATGTCTGTCCTCCTTACTCTCTCTTTGGTAATCAATGTTTTTCTCTGCGCCATGGCGCTACTCAATCTAGCCACGATAATTCGACCTAAAGTTTCCGGAAAATCGGCACTCTCTTTCTCAATTTTGGTCCCTTGCCGAAATGAAGCCGAGAATATTTCAGAGCTTGTGCAAACCTTGGCTGCTTTAGATCATCCAAATTATGAAGTGATCTTTATCGATGACAACTCAAGTGATGGAACTAGTGAAATGCTCCATCAAGCTATTGCCAATAACCAGCGCATGAAGGTGGTGAGCGCAGAAGCCCTTCCATCAGATTGGATGGGAAAACCATGGGCGCTATCGCAGGGACTTACTCACGCAAAGAATGAATTTATTGTCACTGTCGATGCCGATGTACGCCTTGTACCAAGCGCCCTCTCGGCCATGGATGCAACTTTGCGCGCTACAGAATCTGATTTTCTATCACCGTATCCGGCACAAGAAGCACAGACTTTTTCGGAGAGACTCGTTCAGCCTTTGCTACAGTGGAGTTGGATGACAACTGTTCCACTGCGTCATGCCATGCAAAGTTCCCGCACATCGTTAGCCGTTGCAAATGGTCAATTCTTTATTATCCGAAAGAGCGCCTTGATTCAGGCTGGAGGATTTGCTGCAATTAAAAAGAGCGTACTGGATGATATTGATTTAGCGCGGGCCCTAATGCGTAGCGGTTATAAAGGCGGTGTCTGCGATGGCTCTACTATCGCTTCGACACGCATGTACAGCTCATTTTCAGAAATTCGTGCTGGCTATGGCAAATCTTTAGCCACGGGCTTTGGCGGACTTTACGGTTCGATTGCCGTTGCAATACTTGTTGCACTCTCTGGCATCGTTCCTTTTCTCTTCTCCTTTGGTGGCTCAACCGTTGCGACAATTTCACTGTTGCTTGTGATTGCTTCCCGTTTTATTTCCGCAATAGCTTTCCGCTCGCTTCTTATCGATGCCCTCTTGCACCCCATTTCTGCCTTGATATTTATCTACCTCCTTTTCTATTCCAATTTCTATGGTTCCACGATCACCTGGAAAGATCGCCCGTTATGACAGGAAGTGATAAGAATGTCGTAGTCATCGGCGCTGGAATGGGCGGGATGGCTACCGCCGCTCGCCTTGCTAAGAAGGGCTATCGCGTCCAAGTTTTTGAAGCAGGCGATCGTCACGGTGGTAAATGTCGAACAGAGTGGATCAATGGTTATGCCTTCGACACAGGGCCTTCACTGTTGACTTTGCCAGCTGTCTACCGTGATTTATTCCAGAGGACCGGTGACGTATTAGGTCGAGTAGTTGAGCTCAAAGCGGTAGATCCCTCATTTGATTACCGCTTTCATGATGGAAAATCAGTTAAATTTGCAAACTTGTCGCGAAAAAGTACTTTAGACAATATTGCACAATCCCTTGGCCAGGACGCTGCCCGCGAATGGGATCACCTCATGCGAAGAGCTGAGGCAATGTGGGATGTCTCCCGTGAACCTTTCATCGAATCAGAGCTGACATCAATAGCCTCGCTATTAAAGCGCAGGTCGCTCATGAGAGATATTTTCATCATTGCACCATGGAAATCTATTCGGAGTATGGCGTTAAAGAGTCCACACTTGCGCAAAATCCTTGATCGATATGCCACATATAGCGGATCTGATCCGCGAGTAGCGCCTGCGGTTCTGTCATCGATTGCTTTTGTAGAGGAAGCCTTTGGTGCATGGCATATCACCGGTGGAATCGGAAAGCTGGCCGATGCTCTATATCAACGTTGTCTAGATCGTGGTGTCGTGTTTGAATTCAATGTGAAGGTCCAGGAGATTAACCACATTAACAATGCAGTCGTCGGAGTAACGCTGGCTGATGGCAGAAAAATTCAGACAACAACTGTTGTCGCAAATGCCGATGCCGGCACCATCTATTCCACAATGATTAAGAATCCTCCAAAGGCAGTGCGCAGGGCAGGCAAAGCCATCGCCAAAATGGAACCGTCGCTGGCTGGATTTTGTCTACTGCTTGGCCTAAAGCCATCTGCAGAGCCACAGCTTGAGCACCACACAATTTTATTTCCAGAAAATTACGATGATGAATTTGAATCGATCTTTAACAAGAAGACCCCAGTAGAAGATCCAACAATCTATATCTGCGCACCTCACGATGCCACAATGGTCACTCGCCCCGGCCATGAAGCTTGGTTTGTTTTAGTCAACGCCCCTCGCCATGGAAAGGGCGCATTTGACTGGAGTGATGCGCAGGTTGCCCAAAAATATGCGATGAAAATTCTTGATCAGATTGAATCTCGCGGAATTCGGGTGAGAGATCGCTTAGATTTCATGGAAATTCGAACTCCTGCAGATTTAGAAAAGAGTGTTCTTGCTCCAGGTGGATCGATTTATGGCACATCAAGTAACGGTGCGCAAAGTGCATTTAACCGTGCCAAGAATAGAAGCCCACTCAAAGGTTTGTACTGTGTCGGGGGAAGTGCACACCCAGGTGGAGGCTTACCGCTAGTGGGACTGAGCGCTGAAATTGTTGCTCAAGCAATCCTTACTGAAGATGGCGACGAGCAGCTCTCATCACTTGATAGACACTAAAAGTCGCCATGGCAGTGAATATATGTAGAGCAATTGGTGCAAATGAAAAATCTAACAAATCCAACACCATGAAAATTGCAATTGCACTGGCTCGCACAGGACGCTCAGCAATCGTGACAACCCCTAACTCGTGAAAACCAAGGGACGCCATCCGTGCTCTGGCATATTCTTGTGTGAGCGATAGAGCAAAGAGAATCAAACAGATCTCTGGCGCAATGCCCCATTGGTAGGCGACGAAGAACCAGAGCGCTTCCGTAATTCGGTCTGCAATTGAATCCAAGATAGCGCCAAGATCACTTGCTCTACCTGAGATGATGGCGACGCTTCCATCAACTCCATCACAGATGAGTGAAAGAGCGATGAAGATCAGGGTAATTACCGATGTCGGAAAGAAAAGTGCGGCCGCTGCAAATGCAACTCCAAGCAGGGTAAGTAGATTTGGAGTAATTCGCAGAGCGCAAAGTACGCGTGCGAGCGGATATGAGATGCTGAGCCAACCTTTAACAATTCCGGTGATAGGAGCATCAAGGTGGAGTTTGCTCCACGTTGCAAAAAACTCGTTACGCTTCATGATTTATCGGCGATCTTGCAAGGATGCGAAAATTTCGCTCGTGGCAGTTGAGCTATTCATTGTGTAGAAGTGAATACCAGGAACTCCAGCATCAATAAGTTCATTGCAGAGATTGAGTGCGATCTCTACTCCAAGTTTGCGAACATCATCTGGATTATCTTCAACAGCGGCAAAGCGCGATGCCATGGAATCAGGAATTGGCGTTCCGCCCAATTCCGCCATTTTATTGAGAAGCTTCACATTAGTTACTGGTAGAACTCCGGCAATAATCGGAAGTGATGAGCCACGAGATTCAAGTGAATCTACTAAACGTTTCCAACTATCTACATTGAAGAAAAATTGCGTGGTAGCAAAGGAGGCGCCAAGGGCCTCTTTGCGAAGGAGGACATCAATATCTTTCTTCAAATCCCCGCCTGAGTTTGGATGGCCATCTGGAAAGGCGGCAACTCCAATAGTGAAGTCACCATGTTCACGGGCCAATGTAATCAATTCATCGGCATGAGTCAGTCCGCCCTCTACCGCAGTCCACGGCGCACGCGGTCCGCCGACTGGATCGCCACGAAGTGCCAAAATACTTTTTATTCCAGCATCGGTATATCGATGCAATATTTCAATGAGTTCATCACGTGTTGACCCCACACATGTGAGGTGTGCAACGGTAGGAATTCCAGTGCGTGATGTAATTTCAGAAGTAATCCGAATCGTGCGATCTCGCGTTCCGCCACCAGCGCCATAAGTCACCGCTACAAAATCTGGATGGAGTTGAGAGAGGCTAGACAGGGCCTGCCACAAGCGCTCTTCCCCCGCAATATCTTTCGGAGGGAAGAACTCAAATGAGTACATCCGCTTTTCAAGTCGCATCTCCACGCGGTCAGGGTACCGTTGCCCTCGTGAATAGCCAGGTAATGGATGATCTTGTATCAGTTCGGGAACAGGTGCAGTCAGCGTTAGCTTCCTATCTCAAGCAATCTCGAGAGCACTTGACCACAATCGGTTCAGCACTTGCTCCAGTCTGTGACGGCCTTGAAGAATTTATCCTCGACGGAGGAAAGCGTTTGCGCCCACTCTTTGCATATGCCGGGTATAAGGCAGCAGGTAAATCAGTGGGTCCGGCAGAGATTAATGCATTTGCGAGCCTGGAATTCCTGCAAGCGTGTGCGCTCATTCATGATGATTTAATGGATGCATCAGATACTCGTCGTGGCAAGCCAGCAATGCATCGTCGCTTTGAGAATCTCCATCAAGAGCAAGCACTTGCCGGCCTCTCTGAACAATTTGGTGCAGCAGCTGCAATCCTGCTCGGTGATCTAGCGCTGGTGCAATCAGATCACATGCTCCACACCTCTGGGATCTCCTCCGATCAATTACTAGATGCACTTGGAGTCCACGATGAGATGCGCATCGAATTGATGGCAGGGCAATACCTTGATGTTCGCGAAGCTGGAGAAAAGAGTTACAACGTCGAGCGTTCGCTTCGCATTGCGCGATTTAAATCAGGGAAATACAGCATTGAGCGCCCGCTACACCTGGGAGCCACAATCGCGTTACGGGATGCAAATCTGCGCACTCCATTGTTGTGGAGACTTTCTGAATACGGACTTCCCTTAGGTGAAGCTTTCCAGTTACGCGATGACCTTCTTGGGATATTTGGAGATCCTGCAGTTACTGGCAAACCTGCCGGTGATGATCTTCGTGAAGGAAAGCGCACTGTGTTGATGGCGATGGCCATGGAGCGGACAACGGAAGCAGGCAGAAAAGAATTAACCGCCCACCTTGGCAATCAAGATCTATCTCTTGAAACCATCGAAGAACTTCGCACCATCATCACAGAAAGTGGTGCGGTAGAAAGTGTTGAAGGTTTGATTGAGAAACTCACCTTTGATGCGCTAACAGCGGCTAGATCTCCAGAGATAGCAGCAGATTCATATGAACTATTGGCCGCGCTTGCAGCAAGTGCAACTGCGCGAAAGAGCTAGGAGCAGTAATGGTTGCACGCATCAAAGGCCCAACAGATCATGTAGTGATTGTTGGCGCAGGTCTTGCCGGTCTGAGCGCTGCACTACGTCTTGCCGGTGCAGGACGGAAAGTCACCGTTCTTGAACGTGCCAGCGTTCCGGGTGGTCGCAATGGTCTTCTCAACAAAGATGGATATGCATTTGATACCGGTCCCACAGTTCTAACAATGCCATCGCTGATACAGGATGCATTCTCGTGTGTCGGTGAAGATATGAAAGATTGGTTAGAACTCACACCTGTAAAACCTCTCTACCGCGCGTTCTATCACGATGGCAGCATCATTGATGTTCATGCAAATACGGAAGAGATGGAGGCAGAAATTGCAAAGACAGTAAGCGCTGAGGAAGCACTCGGTTATCGTCGCTATGTAGATTTCGTAACCAAGCTTTACAAATATGAAATGAACGATTTTATTGATCGGAATATAGATTCTCCGCTCAATCTTCTGACTCCAAACTTGGCTCGATTGGTTGCACTCGGTGGATTTAGACGACTTGCACCTAAAGTCAGTCAGTTCCTCAAGGATCCACGCCTGCAAAAGGTCTATTCATTCCAAGCAATGTATGCCGGCGTCAGCCCACAGCAGGCACTGGCAATCTATGCAGTCATCGCTTATATGGACTCAGTAAACGGCGTTTTCTTCCCTAAGGGAGGAATGCATGCAGTCCCTCGCGCACTGGCCGCAGCGGCAGAAAAACACGGAGTCGTCTTTAAGTACAACACTGAAGTCACTGGCGTTGATGTAATTAACTCACGGGCACGTGCAGTCACCACTGCAACTGGAGAACGATTTGAGTGTGATGCCCTTGTCATGAACCCTGATCTTCCAGTCGTCTGGCGCGATCTTTTAGGTAAAACACCGCTCAATATCAAGCGATTGAAGTATTCACCATCATGTGCAACTCTGCTTGTGGGTTCCTCAAAGAAATATGAACACGCAGCACACCACAATATTCACTTCGGGCAATCTTGGGATGGCGTCTTTGATGAACTCATCAACAAGAAGGTCCTCATGTCCGATCCATCTGTCTTGGTCACTGTTCCAAGTAAAGACGATCCATCGCTTGCTCCTGCTGGCAAGGAGTCTTATTACATTCTTTATCCGACCCCTAACTTGGATGCAGATATCGATTGGAAAAAGGAGGCTGGTCCCTACCGTGATCGCATGATTAAAACGTTGGAAGATCGCGGATATACCGACTTTGAAGCAGGAATCGAAACAGAAGTAATGACTACTCCCCTAGATTGGCGAGCACAAGGAATGGAGCGTGGTGCACCATTTGCAAGCGCACACACCTTCTTCCAAACCGGACCATTTAGGCCTCGCAATATCGCCGCAGGTTTTGAAAACATTGTCTTTGCTGGCTCGGGAACTCAACCGGGCGTTGGCGTTCCAATGGTTCTTATCTCCGGTCGACTCGCAGCAGAACGAATTGTGGGACCAGTGAAGTAATGAATGAACTTGATGCAGCTGGGATAACCGATCCTGCTCTGCGCGCATCCTATGCAGAGTGCAAGCGGCTCAATTCGCTGCACGGAAAAACCTATTACTTGGCAACGCTCTTGCTGCCACCAAGTAAGCGACCCTTTGTCCATGCTCTCTATGGTTTTGCTCGATATGCAGATGAGATTGTCGATGACCTTGCATCAACTCTCACCCCGGATGAAAAGGCCAAGGTGTTGCGTGAATGGAGCGCTGGAGTACTTGCCGATCTTGCAGTTGGAAAAAGTAATGATGCAGTTGGTGCAGCTCTGGTCGACACAGTCACACGCTTTGATATCCCGCACCAACACTTTGTCGATTTTCTTCATTCCATGGAGATGGACCTGACCGTTACTACCTATAGAGATTTTGATGCTCTTTATGAGTATGTCTACGGTTCAGCAGCCGTTATTGGGCTTGAGATGCTTCCCATTTTGGGAACTCTCTCAGATGGAGCGTATGAAAGTGCAAAAAATCTCGGCGTAGCATTTCAACTCGCAAATTTTATTCGTGATGTCGGTGAAGATTTGGATCGAGGAAGAATCTATCTTCCCCTGGATGAACTCTCGGCTTATGGCGTCACACAAGAAATGCTCTATGCCCGCGTTCTCACAGCTGAAATAATCAACGCATTAAAGTTCCAGATCGAAAGAGTTCGCTCTCTACAGCGACAAGCAGATGCCGGCATCGAACTACTTCATCCAACGAGCCGTCCCTGCATTCGAGCAGCAAGTGAGCTTTACTGTGGGATAGTCGATGAGGTAGAAGCTATTGGCTATGACATCTTTAATAAGCGAGCTAAGACTTCGACGGCGCGAAGAATTCGCGTTGCAGGCAAGGCCTATCTACAGGCAATTTCTGCTCGACGTGCGCTAAACTAAAAACGCGGGAGCATATGCGTTACTTGTAACGCTGCTGAGAGGATCTCACCGTGAGATCGACCGCTTGACCCGTCCGGTAATGCGGATGTGGAAAGGATTAGTAATGTCTACCCTGGAAATTATTGCGGCAACAGTCTCTCTCATTGGTGTAATTCTTGGAGTGACCGGTAAGCGAATTACCTGGCCTTGGTGGGCCGGGAGTAGCGCGCTCTACGGAGTTCTCTTTATTCAATGGGATCTCTTTGCAAGTGCCGCACTGCAATTGATTTTCATCGCAGCCGCAATCGGAGGCTGGTTCGGTTGGGGAAAGAAAGGCGCTATTCCAGCGGAACTTTCAAATAGATTCAGACTTTACGTAGTGATTGCAATTATTCTGGCAACCCTTGCACTGGCACCGATTCTGGATCGCCTTGGTGCAGCGTCAACCTACGCCGACGCAATTCTGCTCTTTGGTTCAATAGCTGCGCAGATATTGATGGTCTATGAAAAGTATGAATCATGGACTCTCTGGCTCATCGTCGATCTTGGTTACACCGCTCTCTATTTCACACAAGAGCTATATTTGACCTCAGCTCTCTACCTGGTCTTCACGGTAGTCGCTGCCGTGGGTTGGAAGAGTTGGTATGCAACTTATAAACGCACTCACTGAAATTTCACAAGGCGTTGATCAACCGATCATCGCTATCGATGGCCCGGCCGGATCTGGAAAAACAACTCTGGCTGACACACTCTCACTAGCTCTTTCTCCGCAGATGACGACAACTGTCATTCATATGGATGGGCTCTATCCGGGATGGGATGACGCCCTCGGGCCGGTTCTAACCGAAACTCTTTTATGGCTTACCCAGTCACATAAAGAGAAGAAAGATTTGCACTATTCGACTTTTAATTGGGCTACCAGTGAATTTGATCCACCTCACACAGTGGCATCGAGTCAACTTCTAATTCTCGAAGGCGTGGGAAGTGCTCAGCGTGCAATCGAAGGTCAACTCGTGACCTCAATCTGGCTTGATCTTGATCCGCTCATTGGATTTCAACGAGTGATTGAACGTGATGGGCAAAGCATTACTACCCAAATGCAGAAGTGGCTCCACCAGCAAGAGCAACACTTCGCGATAGATAAGACGAAAGAACGCTGCGAATTCATTCTTTCAACATAAAATTCACCTATGGCTGACCTCACCGGCAATCTCATTGATGGGCGCTATCAACTCATGCGCCAAATGGATGCTGGTGGAATGGCCACCATCTATGAAGCAATAGATACTCGCTTAGATCGACGAGTCGCCGTAAAAATAATGCATTCTCACCTTGCTCAAGATGAGCAATTTGTCGAACGCTTCATTCGTGAAGCAAAAGCTGCAGCCGCACTAAGCCATCCCAACATTGTTGCCGTACAAGATCAAGGGTGGAATCAGAGCGGAATCCCCGCGGTCTTTATTGTGATGGAACTCGTAGATGGCCATACCCTGCGGGAATACCTCAATGAACGTGGTTCTATTCCAATTGCCGACGGTATTAAATTCTTACTTCCAGTTCTGAGCGCATTAGGTGCCGCTCACAAATTAGGAATTGTCCATCGCGATGTGAAACCAGAAAATATCTTGGTCTCAAAAGAAGGGCGCATCAAGATAACCGATTTCGGATTAGCCAAAGGGGCGTTGATCGGAAGCACAATGACTGCTGAGTCCAGCGTCATCTTAGGAAGTGTTTCATACCTCTCCCCTGAACAAGTCTCACGGGGCATCGCCGATTCGCGCAGCGATGTCTACTCGGCAGCGATTACCGCTTTTGAAATCTTTACTGGAAAGAAGCCCTTTGAAGGTGATGAGCCGATCCAAATCGCATTTATGCATGTCAATTCCCGCGTGCCGCGAATGAGTACTTTGATTTCAGATGTTCCGCAAGCACTTGATGATTTGATATATGCAGCAACCAGTGTTGATCCCGATGAGCGTCCGCGCGATTGTCAGCTTTTCCACACTCAACTTCTTGCGATATCCCACTCGCTCAATCCATCTGCGCCTCAGATGAGCCTAGAGCTAGATATCCCGATTGCCCCGATGCGCGAAAAGCCAAAGAGGAAGCAACGCAGATCGCTATCTCAGATTACGGAAAAGATTTCACTCACCACACCAATTGCGCAAGGCAAGGAGACAACTGGGCAAGTAAAAGCTCGACGAAAAGTGAGCAAGAGAGTCCGCCGCAATCGCTGGATAGCAGCTGGCTTGGCGGTCATTCTTGGAATTAGTGCATGGTGGGTTCTCATTGGTCCAGGCGCATCTGTGAAGTTTCCCTCTGTTGTGGGTGCAACAACAGAGCAAGCAAATTCAACGCTTACAGCCTTAGGGTTGAAGACATTAGTGATCGAGGAGAGATTTGATGAAGATGTCGCTAAAGGTCGCATCATCTCCACGGATCCACTTGCCGGTGACTCGATCGCAATTGGCGGAACGGTTAACCTGATTGTCTCGAAAGGTGCAGAGCGTTACACGATTCCTGCTCTTGCAAATTTAACACCGGAGGCAGCGGTTAATCTCTTGGCAAAATCTCCGTTAAAGGTAGGTGAAATTACCGAGATCTACAACGCAAAGGTTCCTAAGGGATTTGTGATCTCATCAAACCCTACTTCTGGCACTCGTGTGAAACGTGATACTTTGGTAGATATCCTTGTGAGTAAAGGTATCCAGACATTCGATCTTGCCTCCTATGTTGGTAAAAATGGCGAACAGGCACTTAATGAATTAACGGAGGCCGGCTTTAACGTCACAACAACCTACGCCTTTGATGAAAACGCGATGCCAGGTGAAGTAATCTCTCAAAATCCGGCAGCGGGTGCGGCACTACCTAAAGGTGCAGCCGTTGAAATTTTCGTATCCAAGGGATCAGAATTTGTCTATATTCCAAATGTGATGCGCTACACCCAAGAGAAAGCAACAGCTCTTCTGCAAGATCTCGGCCTAAAAGTCTCGATAAAGAAGGTGACCAAGACTGCCAAGTTGGTAATCGGGATAACTCCTAAGGTCAATGCAAAGGTAAAGCGTGGAAGTACGGTGACCCTCACAGTAGGGTAGGCAAATGCCAAACGCAGCCCGTCCACGTATTGGAGCCCACACACCTACCAGCGGTGGAATGGCTAAGCGCTCTATTGAATATGCGCGCACTACAGAAGCAGAAGCGATCCAAGTATTCACATCAAATCCGCGTGGATGGGCAATGCCAGAGACGAATCCTGAAGCAGATGCACTTTTTCGCGAGAAAGCTACCGAACTCGACCTTGAAGTCTATGTGCACGCACCGTTTCTCATAAACTTGGGTTCGCCGACTGAGGGAACGTACAAGAACTCCCTTGCATCTACTGCATATTCGCTCAAGCGCGGTCAGGAAATCGGTGCACTCGGCGTTGTTGTACATACAGGTTCTGCAGTCAATGAAGATTTCGTTGATGGCGCTTGGAAGCAGATTCATGAAGGCATGATGCCGATTCTCAATGCACTTTCAGAGGATGCGCCTTATTTACTACTAGAGCCCACAGCTGGCCAAGGACAATCTCTGGTTAAACGGCTCGAAGATTTAGAACATTACTTAAAAGCTTTGGAATACCATCCTAAAGTTGGAATTTGCCTAGATACCTGCCATGTTTTTGCTGCCGGACATGACATCGCTAAAAAAGGCGGCATGAAGGAAACTCTCGATTTATTGGTAGAGGTGGCTGGAATCGAACGCATTCAACTCATTCATGCCAATGATTCGATGGATGTATGTGGGGCACTCAAAGATCGACACCAAAATATCGGTGAAGGATTTATTGGAACTGATCCCTTCAAGGAGCTATTGGCTCACCCGGCGGTGGTGAACGCTCCCCTCATTTTGGAGACGCCTGGAATGGAACCAGAACATGGAAGAGAGATTGCCCTTTTAAAGAAGCTACGTAAAGGTTAATTTCCCACAATGATGAAATCACACGCTGCCCGGATGCGCCTTGCCCCCCTTGCGCTGATCGCTCTAGCAGCATCGTGGGGTTTGGCATTTGTCATCATGAAAGATTCTATTGAGCGACAGAGCGTAAATAGTTTCCTCTTTACTCGCTTTGCCTTCGCTGTTCTTTTCTTAGTCGCATTTAGGCCCACAGTTTTTCAGAAAATTACTAAAGATCTATTCGTTAAAGCCTTTGCGGCAGGCATTCTCCTTGGCGCAGGTTACATCTTGCAGACAGAAGGTTTGGCTCGCACGGGGGCTGCAATTACCGGTTTTGTTACCGGACTCTATGTTGTTGCTACACCTCTGATTTCAGCACTCATTTTAAAAAAGAAGATCTCACTCTTCACCTGGGGATGTGTGGGCCTTGCAACTATTGGACTTGCCTTGCTCTCCCTGCGTGGCTGGTCTATGGGATTTGGCGAATTCCTGGTTCTTCTCTGTGCCTTCGCATTTGGTGCCCACATTGTGGCGCTCGGTCAGTGGAGTGCCGGTCGTGATGTTTACGCTATGACAACAGTGCAACTCTTTGCTGTCACCGTCCTCACGGGTGTATTTGCCTTCACTGAGGGGTATCAAGCACCGCCTGATTATGGTGTGTGGGCTGTGGTGATCTTTACCGCGATTGTCTGCACATCGCTTGGATTTATTGTGCAGACTTGGGCTCAGGCGCACATTGATCCCACAAAAGTTGCAGTGATTCTTACTCTAGAAGTTGTCTTTGCCGCTCTCTTTGCAATCACGATTGGGCGAGAAAGCATGACTATTCAAGTGGCTCTGGGTGGAATAATCTTGTTGACAGCCATGTATCTCATAGTCGTAAAGGAGCCACAGGGTGATTGATCTTCGATCCGACACGGTAACGGCTCCTACACAGGCTATGCGTGAGGTGATTGCAGGCGCTGCTGTTGGAGATGATGTTTACGGCGATGATCCAACCGTTAACGCTTTGGAAGAACGTGTTGCAGCCCTCTTCGGCAAAGAGGCAGGTCTCTTTACCCCTACGGGTTCTCTTGCAAATCAATTAATGATGAGAATGCTGGTTGCACCTGGCCAAGAAATTTTGGCAGAGACTAATTCTCATGTCGTTCGTGCAGAACTTGGGGCTGCTGCAACATTTTCTGGAATTACATCTCGCACCTGGCATGCATCCTCTGGGCGCCTGCGCGCACAAGATCCGCTCGCCATCGCTGCGCCAAATGCAGGACCGTACTTAGTTTCAACTGCAGCCATTGCCATTGAAAATACCCACAATTTTGGCGGTGGAACTGTGCAATCACTTGATGAGATGAAATCTCTCTATGAACAGGCGCGCTCAATGGGAATTGCTATTCATCTCGATGGCGCTCGTATTTGGAACGCTCATGTGGCATCTGGTGTCTCTCTGGCTGAGTATGGAAAATATGCCGACACCATCAGCGTCTGTTTCTCCAAAGGGTTAGGTGCACCGATTGGTTCAATGGCGCTATCTACATCAGAGCGCATCTCATCGGCACGTATTTGGCGCAAAAGATACGGCGCAGGGATGCGACAGGTGGGGCTATTGGCGGCAGCTGCAGATTATGCGATAACTCACCATATTGGTGATCTAGCCGAAGATCATCGCCGGGCGCAGACACTTGCACGTGAGATTGCAAAGATAGATTCTTCACTGATTGATCCAACTTCAGTAGCAACAAATATCGTGGGACTCGATCTTAAAAATATTGGATTAAACGCTGCAGAGCTTGCGCGCCGTACTAAGGAGAGTGGCCTTCTTATTGGCGCGCTAGGTCCTTATTTTGCGCGCCTTGTCACACACCGTGACTTCGATGATGTGCAATGTGATCAAGCGATTGAAATTTTAGGCAAGACCCTCGTGGCCTAAGAGCCACTCTTTCTTATTAAGTCCATAGGCATAGTTGCCGAGCGCTCCCCCAGTCTTGACGATGCGATGACAGGGAACAACGATGACGATTGCATTCTTGGCACAGGCACTTCCCGCAGCCCGCACTGCATTTGGGCTGCCGGCACTCTTGGCCAAATCTGCGTAAGAGATAACTTTTCCCGCCTTCACTCGCCGCATTGCCTTCCAAGCGTTCTGTGAAAAAGATCCACCTGGTTGGCTGACTTTAATGCCATCGATTGCGCGCACATCACCATCAAAGTAATCCTTGATAAGTGGAGAGATCACCGGAATCTTGGAAACTTCCTTGATTTCAAAGGAATTGTAGATAGGAGCAAGGCCTGCTTTGAGCGCTCTCAAGGAACTCAGGTTTGCTCCCAATAAGACTTCACCATCGGCTATGAGATTGAGTGTCCCAATCGGAGTTAACGTTGAAGTTACGAGTAGCGCCATGAAACCAGGGTCTAGCGATCTCGCAACATCTCAGCAACAAGAAATGCTAGCTCAAGAGATTGTGAGTGATTAAGGCGTGGGTCACATGCGGTTTCATAGCGCGAGGCTAAATCGGTTTCAGAAATCTTCTCCCCACCGCCGAGGCATTCAGTCACGTCGTCACCTGTAAGTTCGATATGAATTCCACCTGGATGTGTACCTAAAGATTTGTGAACTTCGAAGAATCCTTTTACTTCATCCATGACATCGTCAAATTGTCGAGTCTTATACCCTGTTGCTGACTCGAAGGTATTTCCATGCATTGGATCACAGACCCAAAGAACCTGAGCGCCAGACTTTGTTACTCCATCTACAAGCGCCGGGAGTGCTTCACGAATTTTGCCTGCTCCCATGCGCGTAATAAATGTGAGTCGACCTGGTTCGCGTTCTGGATCTAGACGGTCAATAAGTCGAAGAGCATTATCAACAGATGACTTAGGTCCTAACTTAACACCAATGGGATTGCGAATCTTGGCGGCAAAATCAACGTGTGCACCATCGAGTTGACGTGTGCGTTCTCCGATCCACAAGAAGTGCGCAGATACATCGTACGGATTACCTGTACGAGAATCGATGCGAGTCAGTGACTTTTCGTATTCAAGGATGAGCGCTTCATGGCTGGAGTAGAAGTCAACGCTCTTAAAGGATTCAGGGTCGACTCCTGCAGATTTCATGAAACTTAAGGCACGATCAATCTCTTTTGCCATCTCTTCGTAGCGAACTCCGACACTGGAATCACGAATAAAGCCTTTATTCCACTCGTGGACACGACGAATATCCGCAAATCCACCTTGAGTAAAGGCCCGAACCAGGTTTAAGGTCGCAGCAGATGTGTTGTAAACATCGACTAAGCGCTGTGGGTTTGGAGTGCGAGCAGCCTCTGTAAATTCAAGATCGTTTACCGCATCGCCTCGATAAGCAGGAAGAGTGACATCGCCTCGCGTCTCTAAATCATTAGAACGTGGCTTGGCAAATTGCCCTGCCATGCGACCAACTTTGACCACTGGAAGACTTGAGTAGTACTGCAAAACTGCAGCCATCTGCAAAATAGTTTTGATGCGATTGCGAATCGAATCTGCGGTTGCGGCAGCAAATGTCTCTGCACAATCTCCGCCTTGTAGCCAAAATGCCTTTCCCGCTGCTGCTTCTGCAATCTTTGCTTTGAGATCATCGCACTCACCGGCAAAGACCAATGGAGGAAGTGACTTCAATCGCGAGACGGCAGATTGCACCGGTGCTCCATCTTTACCTCCTGGCCATTGAGGTTGCTGGGCAGCCACAAGACTTTCATCAAAGAGGGAATCGAGTGAGGTCATCATGGTCCTAAGGATAGAAGGTGTGAGGGAAGAGGCGTTGCCTAATTATCCGAAGAAGATTTCAGACTCTTTATAGCGCTCGACCGGAACTGTCTTGAGCTTTTCAGTGGCTGTCGCCAATGGAACGCGGACAATGTCGGTGCCATGAAGAGCAACCATCTTGCCCCAATCTCCTTCGGAGGCTGCAGTAATTGCCTGGAGTCCAAAGCGAGTAGCCAGCACGCGATCAAATGCAGTTGGTGTTCCACCGCGCTGAATGTGGCCAAGGACTGAAGTACGAGCTTCCTTACCTGTCTTCTCTTCAATCTGCTTTGCAAGCCACTCACCGATCCCCGAGAGCTTGACGTGACCAAATGCATCAAGCTCTGAATCCTTGGTGATCATGTCGCCATCTTGTGGAATCGCACCTTCTGCAATGACAATGATTGGTGCATACGAAGACTTAAAGCGAGATTCGACCCATTCACAGACTTTATCTACTGAGAACTTAACTTCTGGAATCAAAATACAAGCCGCCCCACCTGCGATACCAGAATGGAGAGCGATCCAACCGGCATGGCGACCCATCACTTCGACGATCAGTGCACGGTGGTGTGACTCAGCTGTTGTATGGAGGCGATCAATAGCTTCAACTGCGATGTTAACTGATGTATCAAAACCAAAGGTGTAATCAGTGTTATTGAGATCGTTATCAATAGTCTTTGGAACGCCAATGACCTTAACACCGAGTGCGTCTAGCTTGGTTGCAACGCCGAGAGTATCTTCTCCGCCGATTGCAATAAGAGCATCGATTCCCTGATCTGCCAGATTCTGCTTAATACGCTCGACACCGTTTTCAATCTTAAATGGATTGGTGCGTGATGAACCTAGGATGGTTCCACCGCGAGGCAGGATGCCGCGGGTTGTCTCAAGGTTGAGCTCCATTGTGTAGTTCTCTAGCGGGCCTTTCCAGCCATCGCGGAATCCTACAAACTCGTGCCCGTACTCCTTTACGCCTTTACGAACTACTGCACGAATAACAGCGTTAAGTCCTGGGCAATCTCCGCCACCTGTGAGTACACCAATACGCATTTGTCTAAACTCCAAAAAGTGAAAATGGGCTTAATTGATAAGCCAAAGAGTGGTCAACGTTGACAGGCACAGTCTAGCCTTGCCCCATGGCTAATCAACTCATCGCAGGCGTGGATTCCTCGACTCAGTCGGTAAAAATTGTGATTCGTGCAGCAGATACTGGTGAGTTAGTGCGTCAGGGGCGCGCGCCACATCCAGATGGAACAGAAGTTGATCCACGTCACTGGAAATCCGCCCTTGAATCTGCGATTGCCGATGCTGGTGGTCTCAGTGATGTAGCTGCACTATCTATTGGCGGTCAGCAACATGGAATGGTTGCACTTGATGAATCAGGTGGCGTCATTCGCCCGGCACTTTTGTGGAATGACACTCGATCAGCAGAGCAAGCCAAGAGTCTCAACTCTGAAATCGGTGGAGATAAAGCGATGGCAGAAGCAGTGGGATCGGTGTTGGTTGCATCATTTACCGCGTCAAAAGTTCGCTGGATGGCCGAGAATGAAAAAGTCAATGCCAATCGCCTAGCAGCAGTTGCACTGCCCCACGATTGGTTGTCCTGGCAACTTCAAGGGGCAGGAGATTTTTCAACGCTCTTTACCGATCGCAGCGATGCATCAGGAACTGGTTACTTTGATTCAAAGAGCTCCACTTATCGCAGAGATATTTTTGCTAAATCGCTCCTTTCAGAGCGCGAAGTTTTTCTTCCACGGATTGCTGAACCACATGTCTTTGCAGGAATGACCACGCACGGAATTCCAATCGCAGCTGGTGCCGGTGATAATGCAGCTGCCGCACTTGGTGTGCAGGCTCAACCTGGTGATGTCGTTGTCTCCTTGGGAACAAGTGGCACAGCATTTGCTGTATCTACAACTCCAACTCATGATGCAAGTGGCGCAGTTGCAGGATTTGCAGATGCCTCGGGTCGATATCTTCCACTGGTCTGCACACTTAATGCTGCTCGAATCTTTGATGCAGCGACAACAATCCTTGGAAAATCTCATGATGAAGTTGGTCAGCTTGCTCTCTCGTCTCAACCTGGTGCACATGGCCTCACGCTTTTGCCTTACTTTGAAGGAGAGCGCACACCTAATCGCCCTGATGCAACAGGCGTCTTCTCGGGAATGAATCTATCTAATTCAAACCCAGCAGATATTGCGCGAGCGATGATTGAGGGCATGCTCTCAGGACTTGCTGACGCTGTTCAATCGTTGGTGGATCTCGGTGTTGATATCAAGCGAGTACTGATTATTGGTGGCGCTGCGAAAAATCCGGCTGTAGGTCAAATTGCATCATCACTATTTGGTCGTCCAGTAATGATTCCCCCAGCAGGAGAATACGTGGCAGATGGCGCAGCTAAACAAGCAGCGTGGGCGTTACTTGGCGGAGAAAGACCACCTCAATGGGATTTGGGAGAAGCAATCAATATTGAAGCCAAGCCAACGCCAGAAGTGTTAGAGAGATACAGAACGTTGCGCGATGCAACAATTAATTGGTAACGCGAACACCTTTACCAACGACAACAACACCACCATCTGAAATGGTAAATCTGGCCTTGTCGCGCTCAAGATCAACACCGATTTGAGCGCCAGGATCTACCACGACACTCTTATCAAGAATTGCGTGGCGAATTACTGCTCCCTCACCGATTTTTACGCCGGGCATCAAAACTGAACCATCTACAAATGCACCTTTTCCTACATGGACATCGTAGGAAGTTACGGTGCGATTGACATGGCCGCCGGAGATGATTGAGCCAGCCCCGACGATGGAATCTTGCGCAATTCCCGATTCGCTGAACTTGGCAGGCGGAAGTGATGGTGGATTGGTAAGTAATGGCCACTCGCGATTGTAAAGATTAAAAATTGGATGGATTGAAACTAGATCCATATGTGCGTCGTAGTAGGCATCGATTGATCCCACGTCTCGCCAGTAACCCCGATCGCGGTCGGTTGCGCCAGGGACTTCGTTATGCGCAAAGTCGTAGACTTTAGCTTGGCCATTCTTAGTTAACATCGGAATGATATTTCCACCAATGTCGTGACGACTCTCTACATCTTCTGAATCTAGAATCAGCGCTTCTTCCATCACATCGCGCTTAAAGATGTAATTACCCATTGATACAAGTGAGAGATCTGGATGGCCTGGCATTGCTGGCGGGTCAGAGGGCTTCTCGTGGAAGGCCTTAATGGTTACTCCATCTTCTGCCAATTCAATAACTCCAAATTCATGCGCTTCAGATCGTGGCATGCGAATTGCAGCAATTGTCACGCCAGCACCAGTGCTTAAGTGGGCGTCAAACATCTGACTTGGATCCATGCGATAGACGTGATCTGCACCAAATACAAGTACATGCTTGGGATTTTCATCTTGAATCAAATTGAAGTTCTGCAAAATTGCATCGGCTGATCCGGTGTACCACCGTGGTCCCAGTCGCTGCTGAGCAGGAACTGGGGTGATGTAATTTCCGAGCAAGGTCGACATGCGCCAAGTCGTAGTGATGTGGCGGTCGAGTGAGTGAGATTTATATTGAGTAAGCACAGCTACTCGACGCATTTCAGCGTTGACTAGATTTGAGAGTACAAAATCAATGAGACGGTATGAACCGCCAAATGGAACTGCAGGCTTTGCGCGATCTGCCGTCAGCGGCATCAAACGCTTACCTTCACCGCCTGCAAGGACGATTCCTAGAGGTAATTCAAAGCGCGCCATGTGCAAACGATACCCTTAGGGATAGGTTTCGCCTAGGGATATTTATCCGAAGGAGTAAGACGAATGCGCGTTGGTATTGTCACCAAAGAGTGGCCGCCTGCAGTTTATGGTGGCGCTGGAGTGCACGTTGTTCAATTAACGGCGGCACTTCGCAAAGTCTCTGGCATCAACGTTGATGTGCATTGCTTTGGTGGAGCTCGCCAAGATGGGGCGTTTGGATACCAGACTCCTCAGGAATTCTCATCTGCCAATCCAGCTCTGCAAGCCTTAGCAACAGATATGTTGATCGCTCATCACTTGGAAGATGTCGATGTGGTGCATTC
>JBEANF010000031.1:0-22469 GCA_041165585.1 Actinomycetota bacterium
GGAAGTTGGTTGGCATCACCGCGAAGTGCAAAAGGAATATGGCGTTCATTGGTGAGCCAGTTATCGGGATCGCCTTTATGATCACTCGGGAAGGTGCCTTTAGCTAAGCCTGGCACTGCCACAACATCCCATTCGGCGCCTTTTGCGCTGTGAATTGTAAGGATCTGCACCGCTTCGCGACTGGCCTCGGCACTTCCTGCCTTGAGTCCACCTTCTTCGCGACTTGCAATATCTAACCACTGCAAGAAGGCATTGAGGGATGCACCGTTGCGTGCAAATTTAGATGCCTCATCCATAAACCGATCAATATGTCGTCTGCCTGAACGAGTTCCATCTCGGAGGAGCACTTCAACTTCAAGATTGAGATATCGCTCAATCTCTGCGATCAGATCTGTTATTGCGCCCCCTGCACGAGAACGCAATCTGCGAAGGTCTGCTGCAAACTCTGAGAGTCGTATAAAGCCAACTTCGCTAAATGTAGACCGATCTGCTTTGGCAATGTCATCGAGTGCGTCAATCAGAGAACCCAGGAATTGATCATCGGCTTCTGCTGAATCTGGATTTCCTGCAACGATCTTCTTTACTAGCGATCTACTGTCGCTAGAGGATTGCTTTGCAAGTTTTCGTGAGTGTGCGCCAAGTGCTGCGATATCGGCAGCTCCCAGTGCTAGATGCGGCCCGGTCAGCATACGCATTAACGATGCACCAGCATCAGGATCTGCGATGATGGAGAGCATCGCCACAATATCTGCAATCTCTGGCACATGTACTAGACCACCAAGGCCAACGACTTCGCACTCAATATCTGCTTGACGTAGTGCGCTCTGCAGCACTGGTATCTGTGAACGCTTACGTACCAAAATTGCAAAGGTCTTTGGCGCTTTACTTGATTCGATCAAGCGCTCTGGGTTATTCCATAACGGCGCGATGTACTCAGCGATGGCGGTAGCCTCTGCCTCCATAGTTTCAAAGAGACCAACTGCCAGATCACCTTTACCCGCACCTGGTCGTGGCTTTAACTCAGAGACGTTGAGATTGCCAAGAGAGCGCACCTGATCTGAGATAACGTTTGCTAAATCAAGGATTGCCACATCATTTCTGAAAGTCGTTAAAAGTTCATATATTTCGCGCCCCTTAGAGCCCTCAACCTTGGGGAAGTACTCACCAAATGAGCCGATAGTTCCAGCAGATGCACCGCGCCAGGTGTAGATCGACTGACATGGATCACCAACTGCAGTGACAGGATGGCCATTACCAAATAGAGCTGAGAGCAAACGCACTTGAGACTGTGACGTATCTTGGTATTCATCCAATAGTACAACTGCATATTTGCCTCGTTCAATCGCTGCGACATCAGGAAACTTCATCGCAATATCTGCTGCAAGTGACATCTGGTCGTCAAATGAGAGTAAGCCTTCACTGCGACGATTGTCGATGAAACGTTCAACCAGAGGCAATAATGCAATTCGCTGACGAGCAGTCTTAGCAGCACTTCGAACGTCATCGTTGAGTCCGCCACTAAATTGCAAAAGCTCTGCCAGAGTTTTTTCATCGGCGGCTCGGATTGATTCTAGTGAGACTTGATGTTCCAGAATTAACGAGGCCAGTCCCATCACATCATCGATTGCAGTATTGAGGGCTCCTTCATAGAGAAAATCAGGATCGTTCCAATCGCGCACCAAGGTATTGGCTGCCATCCAAAGTGCTGCCTCACCCATGGGCTGTGAATCGGCATCAATGCCAAATCTGATTGCATGTTCACTTAATAGCCGGCCTGCATATGAGTGATAAGTCGTAACCGAAGTATCAAGTGTTGCAAATGGAACTGCGATATCTGCTTTTATCATCGCACTCTGTAATTGACGCAGACGTTTGCGAATACGAGCCGATAACTCACCGGCGGCTTTACGGGTAAAGGTCAGACCTAAAATCTCATCAGGCTTCACAAAACCATTAGCAACGAGATAAATAACGCGCGACGCCATCGTTTCAGTCTTGCCAGATCCAGCACCTGCAATGACTACTGCAGGTTCTAGTGGATTGGTAGTGATAGAGATGATTGCAGCCTGTTCAGGGGTAGGGTCGTAAAACGATGGATCTACGCTGCGAATCAGAGCTGCCACCTGCACCGGTGTGTATTTTTCGATCATTGAATCACCGACTGACCTGCTGGCTGAACGGGGCACGATGAGCGGACCACACATCGTGGGCACATCGAGTTAACAGTTGCAGTAAATGTGGCAGCTGACATTCCTTGTCCAATAGTTGTCAGTTGCTCTCGCACTTCATCGGCATTGATGACCGGGCGTGCACGTAGCGCAACATCCTTTGTCTCATGTGCCAGATAGACCAAGTGCGAGCCCGATGTTTGATTACCTTGGATCTTCTCACCGAATCCACCCATAATGATTCCAAGTTGATAACAGGCGAGCTGCAAATTAGTGAGCGCTTCGTTATGTCCGATCGGCTTCTTGCCAGTTTTAAAATCAACAACGAAGTACTTGCCTTTAGAATCAACTTCAATGCGATCAGCATTACCCTTAACGATCACATTTCCAAAAGTGACTTCAAAGTCCATTTCAACGCCGACAACTTTTCGAGCTGCCTTGGTCTGACTTTCGCTGTGATATTGGGCAAAGCGTTCGAGCATCCGCTTGGCGCGCTTGAGCGATGCTGCACTCAACCAACCACTTGTTTGATCGATAAGCGACCAAGAGTTTTCTAACTTTGCAACGAGTTCTTCATGGCTAATCTCAGGATTTTCAACTTTAAGGCGAGCAAATTCATGGATTGCAGAGCCCAGTAATTGCGATGTGCTATCGCCATTAGTGCCGCCGCTCTTTTCCAGAAACCATTTAACGCCACACTCGGTAAATGGTTCTGCTCCACTGGGAGATACATAGATAGGATCGCCTTCGGCAACTACTGGTCGATCGGTTGAGAGTGGTTTTGAACCGATCCATGAATCAGGATTGGCAAGTGAAATTCCGCGATCGGCAAGTGTGGCAAGGAGAGATGCAGCAGCGCTGGATAGCGCTGCATCAGATGAAGAAAGGGTGCGGCGAAGTGTGGCAACGAGTGCTGGCGCAGTCAGTGGCCGAGTTGGCTCTGCAACTGTGGCGTGGGCAGATTCGCTGGAAAAACCATGTATCTCCTCGTACATCTCATGGAAGAAGAGCGATGGCTCATCATCTTCACGAGATGTGGCAGTAACCAATAAATCTGCAGTGGCGCGAGTAGTTGCAACGTGAAATAAGCGCCGCTCATCTTCTAGCAGCGAAGATGCGGTAATCGCTTGTAATTCGCGCTCAGCTAAGTGATCACCGTGGCGCTCACGTTCTACCAATCGTTCTGCACCAAGTAGCGTGGAACGAACCTTGAGGTTAGGCCAGGTACCTTCTTGTACACCAGCAACAATCACATATGGCCACTGTCGACCCTTAGCGCTATGGGCGGTGAGAATTTCTAAGGCATCTGGTCGAACGCCCTTTGCAGTAATCACATCTGCTGCGATGAACTCTTCGGTGATCTCATTGAGAAAGAGAGATGGATGTGCACCTGGAAAACGTTCGATAAATCGCGCAGCACTTTCAAAGAGAACGATCATTGCATCGAGATCGCGATCTGCAGCAGCTCCTCGAGTTCCGCCACGAAGTGCTGCCTCTTGCCAGGCAGCACTTACCTTTCCACCATCGCTGGTGACGGCGTTATCCCAGATCGCCCATAGGAGATCGTGGACAGTTGCTTGCGGACGGCGTAGCACTTTGCGCGCATGATCCAAAAGTGTATGGACTCGATGAAGTTCTGCGCCATCTTGAATCGGAATATCCCCATCGACGATTGCATCGATCAACATCTGAGATCCGCTGCGCAGATCTTCATCACTACGCATGGCAAGAAGCGAACGACGAATTCGACGAAGCGAGATTGGATCACTTCCTCCGAATTCGCTGGTGAGTAACACTTCGCTCTGCGCCAAGGTTAATTTCTTTGGATCGGTTGCAATTCGTGCAAGGAGCAGGAATGGCGCAATCGCTGCATTGTTACCAAGGGCCTCCACCTCACCCACCGTTGGAATAGCTGCCTGCATACACGCTCTGCGAATTAAAGAGGCCGTTGCTCCGCCAGATCGAACGATCACCGCCATATCCGAGTAGGCAATTCCGCGCAATAAATGGGCCTTTTTGCAGTGATAGGCGATGAAATTAGCTTCTTCAGTTGCAGTTGCGGCCATCACAGCATCGCGATGTGATGGTCTGCGATATGAACTGTGCAATGTAATTGTAGTTCCGTTATCTCCAATAAGAGTACGGGCTGCGCGATCGGCCCCATCAGGATCTGCTCCGCGGAATCGGCCGACTGCGCTCTTGCTATCGAGTGCCAGAAGTAGATCATTTCCTGCTAATAGCCCCAGTAGTGTGCGTTGTGCCGGGTCGGACTCTTGGAATTCATCAACAATAATTGTGGCAAAACGTTTACGAAGAGATGCTAAAACCTCATCATTATTGCGAAGGTGGGCGATTGCCGCATTGATGAGTTCTGATGGATCAATACGCATCTTGGAATCTGCCGCACCTGATGAAGCAAGATCCATCGCACCTTCATAACGCTTCCAAAATGCTGCGGCGCTAGGCCAGAATTTTTCACCAAGCTGTGTGCCGCGAGTAGATAATTGATCAGGTGAAATTCCGCGTTCATTTGCGCGCATCATAAGATCGCGAAGTTCGCGGATGAACCCACGTGTTAGTAAAGGGTTACCTAATTTGCCATCACCATCTTGTAGTTCTTTGGGCCATTGACGATAACCATCATCAACATCTCCTTGTAAGAGATCTGCAATAAATTTCTCTTGTTCGGCGCCGGATAACAAAATTGGTTCACGGTAATCTTGGCCACTCTTCATCTTGACGATAGAAAAAGCTAGCGAGTGAAAAGTTCGGGCAAGTGGTTCGAATCCGGTTGCAGATGAACGGATCGCAATTGCATCGCGGATTTCAGATGCGCGTTCGCGGCCGAAGGTGATAAAGAGAATCGAATCAGAGTGCGCGCCATCTGCGATACGCGCCAGGGCTGCCTCGATCAGAATTGTTGTTTTGCCACTACCTGTTGGTCCAGTAATTAAAAGTGGGCTGCCGCGATGGGCGATCGCTGCCCTTTGTTGATCGTCAAAGCTCAGGTCCATGACTTGTGGAGCCTGCTTGATCAACTTCATAGGCGTCATTTAACCCTAGCCATGCGACAAGGTCAGGCAGATAGAGCTTATGGCTAACGTGCCTGCAAGATTAAGCGTTTGCCTCATTTGAACGTTTGGCACGCGAAGTCGCTCGTGCTCGCTCAGTCCCATCAAGTGTGACCTTACGAATGCGAACAACGGCTGGAGTAACTTCAACGCACTCATCTTCACGACAAAATTCGAGTGCGCCTTCCATATTCAATCGCTTAGGTGGAATTAAACGCTCTGATTCATCAGTACCTGATGCACGCATATTCGTGAGTTTCTTTTCACGAACACAGTTGACATCCATATCTTCAGAGCGAGAATTCTCACCGATAACCATTCCTTCATACACTTCATCGCCTGGTTCAACAAAGATTGTTCCACGATCTTGAATTCCGTATAGCGCATAAGAAGTCACCGCACCCATACGATCTGAGACAAGTGAACCTGTGGCGCGAGTACGCAGCTCGCCAAACCAAGGTTCATAAGAATCAAAGACGTGATGAAGCAAACCAGTACCACGAGTTTCTGTAAGAAATTCGGTACGGAATCCAATCAAACCACGTGATGGAACTTTATAGTCAAGGCGAATCCATCCGGTTCCGTGATTGACCATTTGCTCCATGCGTCCTTTGCGAAGTGCCATTAACTGTGTCAAAACTCCGAGGTACTCTTCGGGTGCATCAATTGATAGTCGCTCCATTGGTTCATGAAGTTTTCCGTTAACCATCTTGGTTACAACTTGTGGCTTACCCACTGTAAGTTCAAAACCTTCTCGCTTCATAATCTCAACCAACACAGCAAGTTGCAGTTCACCTCGACCCTGTACTTCCCAAGTATCTGGACGTTCAGTATTGAGAACTCGTAATGAGACATTTCCTATGAGCTCTTTATCGAGGCGATCTTTTACTTGACGAGCCGTCAACAACTTGCCGCTCTTACCCGCCAATGGAGATGTATTAATACCAATTGTCATTGAAATTGAAGGCTCATCCACGGTGATCGGAGGAAGCGCATGAGGAGATTCCAAATCAGCCAAAGTCTCACCCAAAGTAATGGTCTCGATTCCGGCGACAGCGATAATGTCTCCTGGGCCAGCTTCAAGTGCAGGAACTCGCTCCAACGCCTCAGTGATCAGGAGTTCAGAGACCTTGACCCGCTCTTGTGATCCATCTGCCTTCATCCACATCACGCTCTGTCCCTTTTTGATCACTCCTTCGTGAACGCGACAGAGTGCCAAGCGACCAAGAAATGGAGAGGAGTCAAGGTTTGTCACATGTGCCTGCAATGGAGCACCCTCGTGATAAATAGGTGCGGGAATTGCAGAGAAAATAGTCTCAAAGAGCACATCGAGATTTTCTTGATCTGGCAGCCCACCATCTGCTGGACGAGTCAGTGACGCGCGACCATTTTTAGCCGATGCATAGACGATTGGAAAATCAATCTGCTCCTCATTTGCATCAAGGTCAAGGAAGAGTTCATATGCTTCGTCAACGACTTCTGCAATACGCGAATCTGGGCGATCAACTTTGTTAATCACCAAAATTACCGGAAGATTCTTCTGTAATGCTTTGCGTAGCACAAACCGAGTTTGTGGAAGCGGACCTTCAGATGCATCAACGAGAAGGATGACGCCATCTACCATTTCGAGTCCGCGCTCTACCTCGCCACCAAAATCTGCGTGACCTGGTGTATCAATGATGTTCACAATTGTGTTGCCACGTTTTACAGCGGTGTTTTTGGCAAGGATAGTGATTCCCTTTTCGCGCTCAAGATCCATCGAATCCATCATGCGATCCTGGCCTTCATCTTGCTTCTTGTGGGCAGCAAAAGCTCCAGATTGCCACAACATGGCATCAACAAGAGTGGTCTTTCCATGATCTACGTGAGCGATGATCGCAACGTTACGAAGGTCTTCGCGACGCTTCTCTGGTAATCCTTTAAGGTGTTCTTGTTTTTTAGACATTGAATCGAAACTCCACAACATCTCCGTCGGCCATTACGTATTCTTTGCCCTCCATGCGAACTTTCCCCTTTGCCTTTGCTTCATTGATCGAACCTGCTTCTACCAAGTCGGCAAAAGAGACAATTTCAGCTTTGATAAAGCCTTTTTCGAAATCAGTGTGGATAACACCGGCAGCCTTTGGCGCAGTATCACCTTTATGAATTGTCCATGCACGTGCTTCTTTAGGGCCGGCAGTTAAGTATGTCTGTAGCCCCAGTGCATCAAAGCCAACGCGAGCAAGTGTTGCAAGACCTGGTTCTTTCAATCCAATTGATTCAAGGAGCTCCATTGCATCTGCATCAGAAAGTTCTGCAAGTTCTGCTTCAGTCTTGGCATCTAAAAAGATTGCTTGCGCAGGTGACACAAGTGTCTGCAACTTGGCACGAAGATCTGCATCATTAAGTTCTGCCGCATCCACGTTAAATACATAGAGGAATGGCTTTGCAGTAAGCAGATGTAATTCGTGAAGAAGCTCGCGATCGATTGATGATTGCGACAAAGGCTTACCTGATTGCAACCATTCGTTTGCTGCCTTAACCGCCTCCAAAACCGGCTGGCGCTCTTTAGCTGTCTTTGCCTCCTTCTCAAGGCGCGGAATCGCCTTTTCAATGGTCTGCAGATCTGCGAGCGCAAGTTCAGTATTTATAGTCTCCATGTCACTTGCTGGATCGATACGACCATCGACGTGAACAACATCGTCATCGTTAAAGACTCGGATGACCTGACAGATTGCATCGGTCTCACGGATATTTGCTAAGAATTTATTGCCAAGGCCGGCACCTTCAGATGCACCTTTCACAATTCCTGCGATATCGACAAATGACAAGGCGGCAGGGAGGATCTTTTCAGATCCGAAAATTCCAGCAAGGACCGCAAGGCGCTCATCGGGCACGCCCACCACGCCCACATTTGGTTCGATGGTGGCAAAGGGGTAGTTGGCTGCCAAGACATTGTTCTTGGTCAGAGCGTTAAAGAGGGTCGACTTTCCTACGTTGGGTAGGCCGACAATTCCGATGGACAGGCTCATAGGAGGTAGAGCCTACGCGTGATTGTCGGTGGCTCCTGCCACGATAGGGCCATGACCAGCACAAATAGCCCGCTCGTGACCATTATTACCCTCCTAATCGGCCTCGCACTTGGCCTCGCACTTGGTTTTCTCCTTTGGCGCAAAGGTGCAACAGGTGCGAACGGGGCTACTGCAGAGCTCACCGAACAACTCAACGCAGCGCGTGCAGAGCGCGATCTCTACAAATCCGAACGCGATAACGCGCTCGCCGATTCAAAGTTAGCCGGCGAACTCGAAGCGATGAAAACTGCGATGGAGAAATTACAGAAAGAGGCAGGAGATGCCGATCGTCGTCGCATCGAGGCAGAGTCAGATATCCGTGCGCAGGTGCGTGCGATGTCAACACATAATGAATCACTGGTGGCTCAGACAAAGGCGATCGCTGGCGCACTCTCTAACTCTGCAACACGTGGAAAGTTTGGCGAGGCGCAACTTGAGCTGATGTTGGAAGAGGCAGGTTTACGTAAAGATATTGAATTTACCGCACAGCGCTCAACTACCGATTCTGATTCGTCGGGCATTCCAGATATCACAGTCAAGATGCCCGGCGGTACCAAATTATTTATCGACTCCAAATTCCCCTTCGATCGCTTTATCGAGGCTCATAATGAAGAAGATCCAGAAGCACGTGAGGCGCTCTTTATCGAACACCGAAAAGATTTAGCAAAGCATGTTGAGGTTTTAGCAAAGCGTGGATACCACGAGTCACAAGATTCTCCCGACTTTGTCATTCTCTTTGTTCCATTCGAGTCACTCCTGACGGAAGCGCTGCGCGTTGATCCGCTCTTCTTGGAGAAGGCTTTCAAACTCAATGTCACGATCGCAACGCCAACATCGATGATGGCCTTGCTCCGCACTATCGGAAACGTCTATTCGCGTAATGCCGTTGCCCGCAACGCTGAAGATATTTCTAAGTCGGCTGCCTCATTTATGAAGGATCTAACTCGTCTACATGAGCGCATCATCAAGGTGGGTAGCGCCATTAATTCACTCTCTAAGGCCTATGCCGAATTGATTCCAACGGCTGAATCCACCGTCAAGCGCGCTGCTGCAAAAATCTTGAGTTATGGGGTTTCTGGAGATAAAGATAAACTCGCACTCGCCTACCCCGATGCACCGGCTGAGGTGCGTGAGTTGAAAAATAGCGAGCTCGCTGCAGAAGATGATTTCATTGATGCAGAAGAGGTCAAGGAGGAAGAGTGACAACAACACGTCCAGTAATCACTGGCCCTGGCTTAAAGAAGCAGGGAGTTGTTGTGCTGCAAATTTTCTTTATCGCCCTCTTTACCCTCGTTGAACTTCTCTTTCGAAGCGGTCCTGGAATTCTGACCGGCTTGGTTATTCTGAGCGTGACATTTGGTGGAATACGTTTTGGTCGCCCCGGTACTCGCTATGTCTCGGTTGTGACCCCACCACTTGTACTGGCATCGGTTATCACTCTTTATTTTCTCCTCACCGATGGCCTTTCAATTTCACGACTTGGCATTGATATCGTGGCTGCTCTTGCGTCAGTTGGTCCGTGGCTATTGGTTGCAGCAATCTACGGATGGTTTATGTTCTTCAATGAAAAAGCAAAGGCCCGTAAGCCAAAACCACGCAGTTAATTATGCTTTGCCAACTGCCTTGAGATCTTTACGAAGCTCAGGTGGCAGAGCAAAAAGAAGTGACTCTTCCGTTGCACGCACTTCTTCTACATGGCCAAATCCATGAAGGCTGAGCCAATCCAACACTGTGCGGACCAAGATTTCAGGTACTGATGCGCCACTTGTCACACCAACTGTTGTTACACCATCTAGCCACTCATCTTTTGCCTCAGATGCATAGTCGATGAGATAGGCCTTCTTAGCACCATATTCAAGGGCAACTTCGACTAAGCGAACTGAGTTTGAAGAGTTTGTCGATCCCACAACAAGCACCAGATCTGCTTGTGGAGCAATCGCCTTAATCGCCTCTTGGCGATTCTGTGTGGCATAGCAAATGTCATCAGAAGGTGGATCTTGAATCTCTGGAAAACGTTGGCGCAAAATCGCAACTGCTTCCAGAGTCTCATCAACGCTGAGCGTTGTCTGCGATAGCCAGACCAACTTCTTGCCAGGTGTTGGCTCTACGGTGCGAGCACCCTCTAGGCCATCGACAATCTTTACCTTACCGACTGCCTCACCAGCGGTTCCTTCGACTTCTTCATGGCCTTCGTGGCCGATCAATAAAATTTCAGTTTCATCGTTGGCAAAGCGTTTTACTTCTTGGTGCACCTTTGTCACTAGCGGACATGTTGCATCAATTGTTTTGAGGCTACGTGCTGCTGCTTGCTCGTGCACTGCAGGTGAGACTCCGTGAGCAGAGAAAATAACTGTCTTTCCCTCTGGAACTTCATCTGTCTCGTTGACAAAGATAACGCCCTTTTGTTCAAGGGTGGAGACCACGTGCTTGTTATGGACAATTTCTTTGCGGACATAGACCGGTGCGCCGTATGCCTCAAGAGCTTTCTCGACTGTGATCACTGCGCGATCAACACCAGCGCAATAACCGCGAGGGGCAGCTAGCAGGACGCGTTTCTCCGATGTCATGTCGGCCAGTCTATTAGGCTGGGCTCATGTTCGAAACTTCAAGTGAGAAACCAGCCACGGTGCGGGTAGTCACTGAAGCAATTAAGGAGTATCTCGATCGTTTAGGCCCAATCTGGATTGAGGGCGAGATCTCAGAGCTCAATGAACGCAGTGGTGGCATGGCCTTTATGCGGCTGCGCGATACCAGCGCCGATATGAGCCTTTCGGTGATGTGTTACAAAACAGTACTCGCGCCGGTGCAACCACTACCTGCCAATGCACGCGTTGTGATCTTTGCAAAACCATCGTGGTACACCAAGAGCGGCACACTCACGATGTCTGCAAAAGAGATCCGCCAAGTCGGAGTCGGCGAACTTTTGGCTCGGCTAGAAGAGTTAAAGAACGTTTTAGCAAAAGAAGGACTCTTTAACTCAGATCGTAAAGTTGCATTGCCACGACTTCCTAAAAAAGTTGGCTTGATCTGTGGTCGAAATACTGATGCGATGAAAGATGTTATTGAAAATGGTCGCCGTCGTTGGCCATCTGTGGAATTTGAAATCCGCGAAGTTGCAGTCCAAGGAAGTGCCGCAGTTGTCGAGGTATCAGCAGCTCTGGCCGAACTTGAGGCGATGGCCGATGTGGATGTCATCATCATTACTCGCGGCGGTGGATCCTTTGAAGATCTCTTGCCCTTTAGCGACGAGTCATTGGTTCGCCTTGCCGGTTCTTGCCTGACACCGATTGTTAGCGCGATCGGCCACGAGAAAGATTCGCCCTTGCTCGATCTTGTCGCTGACTATCGCGCCTCAACACCAACAGATGCGGCAAAGCGCGTCGTGCCAGATATTGCTCAGGAGATTGCCGACATTGATGCAATCCGTGCTCGTTTATTGCGCAGAGTCTCCACCGCCATCGACTTTGAACGCTCAACCATTTCTCATCTGATGGCACGACCTGTGATGAAAGATCCAATGGTGATCGTAACCTCGCGCAGCGAGATTATTAATACGTTGCGCGATCGTGCACGACGCACATTTGCTGCAGCAATTGATAGCGAAAAGCGCGAACTTAAACAGGTCCGTGCCCACCTGCGATCACTTTCGCCGCAATCCACTCTCGATCGTGGATACGCGGTTGCAACGTTAAGTGATGGCCAGATTGCCCGGGATGCAAAGAAGATCGAGCAAGGTGCCACGCTTCACATTCGCCTAGCAAAGGGCTCGCTAGAAGCCTCGGTTGAGAAGAGAGTAGATTAAGAACATGGCTGCAGAGAAGAAGTTGTCCTACGAGCAGGCTCGCGATGAGCTCGCTGAGATTGTTGAATCACTCGAATCTGGCAGCGCAACACTTGAAGAATCACTAGCTCTCTGGGAGCGCGGTGAAGTTTTGGCCAAAATCTGCCAGGAGTGGCTCGATGGCGCTAAGGCGAAGATTGCCGCGAGTAGACCAGCGCAAGAATCTGACTCACAGTAGGAGAAAGTGATGAGCCCTCAATTTTCATACTCTGATCTCTTACCGATCGGTGAGGATCAAACCAAGTATCGCCTTTTAACAAAAGAAGGCGTCTCGGTGCAAAAGCATGGCGATCTGGAATTTCTCCATGTTGAGCCAAGCGCACTTTCACAATTGAGTGAGGTTGCAATCCACGATGTCTCGCACTATCTACGCACCGCTCATCTGCAACAACTTGCCAATATTTTGAAAGACCCAGAAGCATCCCCTAATGATCGCTTCGTCGCCACTGACTTGTTAAAGAATGCCAATATCTCAGCCGGTGGGATCTTGCCGATGTGCCAAGACACTGGCACAGCGCTGATTATGGGAAAGAAGGGGCAGCACGTTCTAACCTCGAGCAAAGATGAGATTGCACTGTCACAAGGTATTTATGATGCATATACAAAGCTCAACCTGCGCTATTCGCAGATGGCTCCGGTAACCACGTGGGAAGAGAAGAACACCGGCAATAATTTGCCAGCCCAAGTTGAAATCTATGCCGATAGCGACCATAGCGATGAGTACAACTTCCTCTTCATCGCAAAAGGTGGCGGTAGCGCCAATAAATCATTCCTCTACCAAGAGACCAAAGCCATTCTCAACCCAACTTCTTTTATGAATTGGTTAGATGAGAAACTTCGCTCGATCGGAACGGCAGCATGTCCGCCGTATCATTTAGCAATTGTTATTGGTGGCACCAGCGCAGAGCACACTGTTAAGACGGCAAAGCTTGCCTCGACGAAGTATTTAGATTCACTTCCCACATCAGGAGATGCCGCAACTGGACATGGCTTTAGAGATATTGAGTTAGAGGAGAAAGTTCTCGAACTCACCCGCACCTTGGGAATCGGTGCTCAATTTGGCGGAAAGTACTTCTGCCACGATGTACGCGTTGTGCGCCTTCCTCGCCACGGAGCATCCTTGCCGATCGCAATTGCAGTCTCCTGTTCGGCAGACCGTCAGGTCAAGGCAAAGATCACTCGGGATGGCATCTTCATCGAAGAGCTCGAGCGCGATCCAGCACATTTTTTACCGGAGACCACCGATGAGCATCTGGACGATAATGTTGTTGCAATCGATCTCAATCAACCAATGGATGCAATCCGCGCAGAGCTTTCGAAGCACCCGGTCAAGACGCGGGTCAGTCTGACTGGAACAATTGTGGTTGCTCGCGATCTAGCTCATGCAAAAATTAAAGAGATCATCGACCAGGGTGGTGCGATGCCGCAATACCTCAAGGATTACGCTGTTTATTACGCAGGTCCTGCCAAAACTCCCGAAGGATATGCCTCGGGTTCATTTGGGCCCACCACCGCAGGTCGCATGGATTCATATGTTGATTACTTCCAAGAGCGCGGTGGATCTTTTGTGATGCTAGCAAAGGGCAATCGCTCACAAGCTGTTACCGATGCCTGCAAAAAGCATGGTGGTTTCTATCTCGGCTCAATCGGCGGACCGGCTGCTCGCCTTGCCCAAGATTGCATTAAGAAAGTTGAAGTGCTCGA
Organism: Actinomycetota bacterium; assembly: GCA_041165585.1. Classification (GTDB taxonomy): domain Bacteria; phylum Actinomycetota; class Actinomycetes; order Nanopelagicales; family Nanopelagicaceae; genus Planktophila. The sequence goes on from JBEANF010000031.1 coordinate 13,835, forward strand.
CTTTGAAGAGTTGGGCATGGAGGCAGTCTGGAAGATCGATGTTGTGGATTTCCCGGCATTTATTGTGGTCGATGATAAAGGCAATGATTTCTTTGCTCAGACCTCAAAACCGCTGACTATCGGCAAACGAGTGACCGAGAACTAAGTTCTCAAAGAATTAGTAGTACTTGCTGCGCTTGAACTTTGCCCATGCCTTACATGGGGTCTCATAGCGGATATCGATATAGCGAAGACCCCACCGCATCTGCGTCACTGGATTCTTGCGCCAATCTGTTGAGATGATCTCCATTCGGTTTGCAGGAAGAGCCTGCGGAATTCCATGTGCACCGGTGCGTGGGTTGTGCGCCTTGTAATTCCAATTGCTCTCTTTAGTCCAGAGACGGTTGAGGCAGGTGAATTGGTAGCTGCCCCAGTTGTACTCACTCTTCATAATCTGACGGGCAACATATTTAGCCCCATTGGGGGTTCTCGCTAATTCGACCTGGCGGGTAACTGATGCAACTAAGGCCATCTCGGAGGCGAAGAGTGATTGCGCGAAATCAAATTGAGAGTAGAGCGGTGCACCCTCTGAAAGGTCGACGACTGAGGCGCGGATGTTGGTTGCCTCAGGCAGAGTCAGACGAGTGGTCTCAGGAAAGTCCAGACCGTAGGCGGTCGGCTGGGCGCTGGCCAGAATAAGGAGGGTGGCGACAAGGGACCAGAGACCAACGACTCGACGTCGCGGCTTGGCAAGAAATGCGTGCATCGCTGCCTCTCCCTTCTCTCTCCGAGTACTTCTCGACTACATCTTCCCAACCCTTATCACTCTCACAATTGGTGAAATCGCGAGATTAAAGGGAAGGGGAATAGGTCTAGGGTGGCAAGGGTGAGGGCCATCGGCAAATCAGAACACGCATAGAGTGAAAATTCTCAGAAAAGTGACTGGTTGTGGATAGGTAAAAGTGCTGGTCAGAATGGGGAAAGTCCAATTTGCCCGATTTGTTACTGTGATCTTTAAATGGGGCACTTTTGGCACCCCAAGGTCGCCAGGTTAGGCCACTGGTCCTTCCAACATCTCGGTGACCAAGGCTGCAATCGGCGAGCGCTCGGATCTAGTCAAGGTGACGTGGGCAAAGAGCGGGTGGCCCTTGAGGGTTTCGATTACCGCGACGACTCCATCATGGCGACCAACGCGCAAGTTATCGCGCTGGGCTACATCGTGGGTCAGCACGACCCGTGAGCTCTGTCCGATTCGAGATAAGACTGTCAGTAGAACGCCGCGTTCGAGCGATTGGGCCTCATCGACGATCACAAAGCTGTCATGGAGAGAACGTCCGCGGATATGGGTCAGCGGTAAAACTTCGATCAGTCCGCGATCGATGACTTCGTCGATGACGGCTTGGCTAACTAGAGCGCCCAAAGTATCGAAGACAGCCTGAGCCCAGGGCGACATCTTCTCGCCTTCACTGCCTGGCAGGTATCCCAGTTCCTGACCGCCGACTGGATAGAGCGGACGGAAGATCACAACTTTCTTATGAAGTCGCTTCTCCATCACCGCTTCAAGACCGGCGCAGAGTGCCAACGCCGACTTTCCGGTTCCGGCCCGACCTCCCAGTGAGACGATGCCAATTTCTTCATCGAGTAAGAGGTCTAAAGCAATACGTTGTTCGGCGCTTCGTCCATGTAGACCAAAGGCGTTGCGATCACCTCGTACCAATCGCAACTGCTTATCTGCAGTAACGCGAGCGAGGGCGCTTCCCTTTTCAGAGTGGAGAACGACTCCGGTATGAACTGGCAAGGTATGGGCACATTCATGATCGGCGCGATCGCTGGCATAGAGCTCATCTATCACGCTATGACCGACATCAATCTCTTCGATTCCAGTCCAACCACTATTGGAGACTAGCTCTGCTAAATATTCTTCGGCGCGCACACCTACAGAGGATGCCTTGACGCGAAGTGGAAGATCTTTAGTTACTAGAACAACATCTCTGCCATCTGACATCAGGTTTTTAGAGATTGCCAAGATGCGCGAATCATTGGTGCCATCGCGTAAAAATCCATGAGGCAGAGTGCTCAGATCTGTGTGATTGAGTTCGACTGAGAGAGTGCCACCTTCTGGAGTGATGGTCAGTGGCTGATCGAGACGGCCATGTTGAATACGTAGATCATCGAGTGCGCGCAAGGCAGCGCGAGCAAAGTAGCCAAGTTCGGGATGATCTCGTTTGGTCTCAAGTTCGCCGATAACTGCGATCGGGATGACGACTTCGTGCTCTTCAAAGCGGAGCAGCGCTCCTGGATCGGCCAGCAACACGCTGGTATCTAAAACGTATGTCTTACGCGGTGGGTGTGCCAACGGTGAGAACTCACATTTCTTTAATTGTGCTAGAAGGGATCACGCTTCGGATGGGAAAAGATTAGAACTCAACCTGACATTGCGGAGGCGACACGCCAGAGTGCGATTATGACAAAATGATGAATTCCTCAGCCAGAATTATTTACCTAGCCGGCGATGGCGTTGTGAATAGGCACGAAGTGCGCGCAGGAAATCTACGCGACGAAAATCTGGCCAGTATGCCTCACAGAAATAGAACTCGGAATGAGCGCTCTGCCACAACAAGAATCCGCCAAGGCGCTGTTCACCTGATGTGCGAATGAGTAGCTCAGGATCAGGTTGGCCTGCTGTGTAGAGATATTGCGAAATGGCTTCGGCATTGAGTTCATCGGCAGCTACCTTGAGATCTTTACCTGACGTTGCAGCCTGGCTCATATAACTTTTCACGGCGTCAACGATCTCACGCCGTCCGCCATAGCCGATTGCAACATTGACCTCCATGGTTCCGGGATGCACAGGCAGCGACGTTAACTTCTGCTGTAACCAAACTGGCAAGAGATCGAGTGCTCCCACTGCCTTAATCGTCCATCGCCCGGTACGCGTTAATTCATCGACGCTATCTCCGATAACAGCCAGCAGCGCTTCAAGTTCCTCAGGAGTACGTTTGAAGTTATCGGTGGAGAGCATCCATAAAGTGACAACTTTTACTTCAGCTTCTTCACACCAACCGAGAAAATCGATGATCTTGTCGGCACCACGTCGATGGCCCTTGGGATCGGCAGAGCTTGGATTACTTAACGCCCATCTGCGATTGCCATCGAGGATCACACCTACATGTTGTGGGGTCTGCGAAAAATCTAAATCACGAACAATGCGCCACTCGTAGAACGGGTAGAGCCAGCCTTTGATTTGCTTACGAAGTCTGTCGTACAACTTTGCGCTCCAATACAAAGGAAGCAACAGGAAGAGTGCCTGCCAAGATCATCCAGAGCATACCTTTGATGCTCTTACCCATTTTGACGCTCAGCTGCAGGGCAGCCAAAACATAGAAGATGTAGAGAGTGCCGTGAATCTGGGTGATCCAGATGATATTTGGCTGGGTGCGCTCAAGATGAAAGCCGTATTTAGCTGGCATGTAAAAGAACCAGAGCACGAGGGAGAGAACGCCACAGATGATGGCCATGATGCGAAAACGAAGAACGGCACTTTTCATACGCTCAATTTATCGCTTTCTCCGCGCTTTCGATAGAAAGGAAGATAAAGCACGATCGCTGCCATCAGCCACCAGATAATCACATACGAGATGTGCTGCCAGTAATAACCACCTACCTTCGATTCAGGTGGTGGCAAGGCAATGCGATCTCTCTCGATCATGCCATCGCTTGTGCTCTCATCTGTTGCAAGTAAAAATCCGTCATAGAGATCCAGGTCGGTGAGGCCGACAAGAACGCTGCTATCAAGACGTGAGATCACTCCTGGAGCACTTGTCACAACATCTTCGAATTGGCGCGGCTGCACTATCGCCTTGAGATCAACTCCGGTCGACATAGCCACAGTTGGTTCTACTAAGCGATCTTTCCAATATCCGCGAAGAACCACGATGGCGCTCTTGTTATCAACTTGCATCAACGCAACTTCCCAATCAGATCTATTTTCTTGTAGATCAGTCTGCTGGGGGGCGCGGAAGGTCATGATGTATTTGCCGCGAAGTGAGACTTTCTTTCCAACACTTCTTGAGTCAAGAGATGTTGCAGGTGTTGCTAGCTCAGATAATTGATAAATTTTCGAATCTGGAATTATTTTCTTAGATTCTTGTAATTCGTTGGCACGATCGAGCTGCCAAAGACCAAGAAAGATAAAGGCTGCAGCTAGTGCTAGAACTGCAATAGCTTTACCTAGAAGTTTAAAGACCACCGTTATCTTCGCGATCCTTCATCTTGTTATAACGCTTATAAAAACTGCGCAATAGAATTGCAACCGAGATGCAGAGAAGCAAAACAGTAAGCGATCCAGCCCAACCCATATCTACTTCTTTATCCATGCGATAATTCTCCCATGTCGACCCAGCAGCCAAGCTCTCAACCCGATGAGACCTTCGACTACAACGATCGCTATGGCATTACTGCTCGCAAGCGCTGGGTATTGCCGGCAACTATCTTTGCCGTGGTGGGATTGACGTGGACTTTCTGGGCGGCTGTGAATCACTCACAGCCTGAACTCCGATCGACTCTCTACTCATTTACGGTCACTGGTGAACGCGAAATCACGATGAAATATGCGATCGATCGTCGCGACCCTCAAGCTACGGTGATCTGCACATTAGTTTCAATCGATATTGATAAGAACATCGTGGGACAGATTGAAGATGAGATTAAAGGCGGCCAAGGCAAGGTTGAACGCGTGATCGCAATTCCGTCCCGCATCGCCCCCGTGAGCGCACGTATTGCAGGCTGCAGAATTTCCTAAGCGCTGCATCCCCGCTAAAGTGTGCGGCTATGAGTACTCCACAAACATGGCTCACCCAAGAGGCAGCAGACCGCCTTCAGGCAGAGCTTGAACACCTCGAAGGTCCTGGCCGTCGCGATGTCACAGCAAAGATTGAAGCTGCTCGCGCTGAAGGTGACTTGAAGGAAAATGGTGGATACCACGCAGCCCGTGATGAGCAAGGAAAGATGGAAGCGCGTATCCGTCAGCTCAAGCAGATTTTAGAAAATGCCCACATTGGAACTCCACCTGCAAGTGAAGATGGAGTTGTGGGTGCAGGAATGGTTATCACCGCACTCATTGCCGGTGATGAGATGAAGTTCCTCTTGGGTTCACGCGAAATTACATCGGATGAATACGATGTCTATAGTGAGAAGTCACCGCTAGGCAGCGCTGTGATGGGCGCAAAGATCGGCGATACCGTTTCTTACACAGCACCAAGTGGCAAAGCTATCTCTGTCGAGATTAAAGACGCGCGCTTTATTTAATTACTTGTTTGGGCGTACTTACGAACGCCCAATGGAATAAAGATCGCCATAATCACAATCATGTACATCACTGAAGTGATTAGTGGATTCTCGCTGGGAAATGATCCAGCCGTTGCCCCAAATTGTGTCTCCTGACCAAAGAGTGAGCGACATCCAGCGACCATTGTTGAGACTGGATTCCATTCAGCAAAGTACTGCAGTGCGCGAGGCATTCCAGTCGTTGGTGCAAATGCATTCGACAAGAAGGTAAGCGGGAAGGTCACAATAAAGGAGACGTTCTGCACGACGCGAGCATCCTTGGCGGATAAACCTACGAGTACACCGACCCACGAAAGGGCATAGCCGAAGAAGAGTAGGAATAAGAAGCCAAGAAATACATTTCCAAAGCCACCAGATGGACGCCATCCGACTATATATCCGGTAATTCCCATAACAGTAAGAACGACAACGTTAAGAAGTGAATCACCAAGTGTGCGACCGATAACTAGTGCACTTCGTGAAATCGGCAGCGATCTAAAGCGATCGATCAAGCCCTTCTTCATATCATCGGCAAAACCTGAAGCTGTTCCTGCCAATGTAAAGGCAACTGTCTGTACGAAAATACCGGGCATCAACAACTGTACATATCCGCCGGGTTGTCCGGTATCGATGGATCCACCAAAGACAAATCTAAAGAGAAGAACGAACATAACCGGCTGAATCGTGGAAAAGATAAGTACTTCAGGCACGCGCACTAAGAGCAGGATTTGGCGGCGAGTGATAACAAGAATGTCTTTAATGTTTCTCACTTTGAAACCTCTTCTTTCTTTTCTTCTGCGACGTGTCCGGTGAGCGATAAGAAAACATCATCGAGTGAAGGCCGCTTTAAGCCGACATCAAGAGGATGAATTCCTGCATTATCAAGTTCACGCAAGGCTTCAATTAAAGCTGTTGCGCCAGTTGATACAGGAGAAGAGATCAGGCGAAGGCCCTCATCCAATGCGGCGGCATTTCCACTGACTTTAGCGACAATTTCCATAGTCTTGGTCAGATGCTGGGTATCGACAACAATCTCTAGGCGCTCTCCACCCACCTGCTTCTTCAGTGCATCAGATGTTCCGCGTGCAATTACCTTGCCGTGATCAATAACTGCGATCTCATCGGCTAGTTGATCTGCCTCTTCCAAATACTGTGTTGTAAGTAAGAGTGTTACTCCGCCTTTTACAAGTTCCTGGATTACTCCCCACATCTCCTGGCGACCACGAGGATCAAGACCAGTTGTGGGTTCATCGAGAAAGAGCACCTTAGGTTTGACAATTAATGATGCTGCTAAATCAAGGCGACGACGCATTCCGCCTGAATATGTTTTGATGGGGCGACGTGCTGCCTCCGTTAATGAGAATCGCTCAAGTAATTCCTCTGCGCGAGCAACTGCCTGCTGTTTTCCCAAATGATAGAGCTGACCAAACATCACCAAGTTATCCCAGCCAGTTAAAATCTCATCAACTGCTGCATACTGACCTGATAGACCAATTACTTCACGAACTTTTTCAGGATGTTTAATTACATCAATTCCACCAACAGTTGCCTGTCCTGAATCAGGATTGAGCAGCGTTGCAAGAATTCTCACAGTTGTTGTTTTTCCTGCTCCATTAGGTCCCAGCACGCTCAATACAGTGCCCTCTTCTACATCTAATGAGAGGTTATCTAGGGCTCTTACAGCACCTTTGTCATATGTTTTTACTAGGTTCTCAGCGATGATTGATTTCACGCGGTAAACTTATTACCTTGCACTTCAAATTACAAAAATTTAAGGCGATTGAGCATAAATGGGGTTATCGATGTCGATGAACGCGCCGGATAAAGCACACACACATAAGGAGATCATGGTCATCCTGGGTGGCCTCATGACTGGCCTGCTGCTAGCAGCCCTCGACCAGACAATCGTCTCAACTGCACTCAAAAGTATTGTGGAAGAGTTCAATGGCCTCAACCATTACACATGGGTTGTTACCGCGTACTTGCTAACATCAACAGCATCGACTCCGCTCTACGGAAAGATTTCTGATATCTACGGACGTCGTCCAGTATTTCAATTTGCAATCGTTACCTTCTTATTGGGATCACTGCTTGCTGGTGCTGCTCAAGATATGAACCAGTTGATTGCTACCCGCGCCATCCAAGGACTTGGTGCTGGTGGCTTGATGGCACTGACTTTCGTCATCATCGGAGACATCGTTCCTCCTCGTGAACGTGGTCGATACCAGGGCTACTTCGGTGCGGTCTGGGGACTATCTTCTGTGGCGGGCCCACTTCTCGGTGGCTTTTTCTCGGATAACGACACAATTCTTGGTATTACTGGATGGCGCTGGATTTTCTACATCAACCTACCTTTTGGAATTCTTGCACTAATTCTTACGAGCGCAACGCTGCATTTAGCAAAACAGAAGCGTGAGCACTCAATTGACTATCTTGGAGCAGCTCTCCTGGTTACTTCTGTAACTCTCATTCTCCTTGCAGTTAGCGTTTACGGTCCACAAGACGGCTGGACAGCTTCACGCACTCTTGGTTATCTCTCAGTTGGCCTCGTACTGGCTGCAATTTTCATCTGGTGGGAAGCGCGCGCAAAAGAGCCAATCATTCCTCTCACACTCTTTAGCAACCACACATTTAGCCTCACTTCGGTTTTAGGTTTCATTATCGGTGCTGGAATGTTCGGTGCGATTGTGATGCTTCCGCTCTATCTCCAAGTAGTTAAGGGTGATAGCGCAACTTCTGCTGGTCTCAAGCTCATTCCACTCATGCTCGGAATTGTTACAACTTCTATCGTCAGCGGTAAATTAATCTCAAAGACGGGCCGATACAAGAAGTTTCCAATTATGGGCACCGCCGTTATGACCCTTGGAATATTGGCTATGTACCGCCTTGAGATTGATACTCCGTTTTGGGAAGTCTCTATCTACGCAATCATGGTCGGAGCAGGTCTTGGACTTTCAATGCAGACAATTGTGATTGCTCTACAGAACTCAGTTGAATTTAAAGATATGGGCATTGCGACAAGCTCCAACACGTTCTTCCGATCGCTTGGCTCGGTCTTTGGAACCGCACTCTTTGGTGCAATTCTCTCCAATCGCCTTGGCCATTACTTGATTGTTGGTCGTGAAGAGCTCGTTGCCAATAATCCAGCTGTGGCAATGTCATTTAATGAAGGTGACATCGAAAAGATCAAGCAAAATACCGCCGTGATTGCCCAGCTTCCGGTAGAGGCCCAGAGCACTGCACTTGATGCTTTTGTTAATTCATTTCATGTTGTTTTCCTTGCAGCTGCGCCACTGATAGCTATCGGCTTCTTCTTGGCTCTCTTTTTGCG
>JBEANF010000032.1:0-16439 GCA_041165585.1 Actinomycetota bacterium
TGCTTGAAATCTTGACGGTATTTGCCGACCACGACGTTAACCTGACATTTATTCAAAGTCGTCCAACCGGACGCGAATTAGGTCACTACCATTTCATTATTGATGTTGAGGGACATTGTGAGGATGAGCCAGTTGCTCGTTCACTTGATGAACTCGGAGATATCTGTGACGAGATTAGATTCTTAGGTTCATATCCGCGAGAGGTGCGAGCATGATCGATATTAAATTCTTACGCGAAAACCCTGATCTAGTACGCGCTTCACAGAAAGGTCGCGGCGAAGATGTTGCGATTATCGATCAAGTCCTTGCAAGTGATGAGGCTAAGCGCGTGGCAATTGCCGAATTTGAACAACTTCGCGCTGAACAGAATCTCCTTTCGAAATCTGTTGGAGCAGCTAAAGGTGATGAAAAGACCGCCTTGCTTGCAAATGCAAAGGAACTTGCGGACAAGGTAAAGGCGGCAGATGCCAAGCGTGCTGAACTTGAGGCACAATCAAATGCACTAGCTATGGTCATCTCCAATATTCTCGATCCCGAAGCGCCTATTGGCGGCGAGGAAGATTTTATAGTTCTTGAACATGTGGGAACTCCGCGTGATTTTGCCGCCGCAGGATTTGAGCCAAAAGATCACGTCGAGCTTGGCAAGTTACTTGGAGCCATCGATACTGAGCGCGGAGCGAAAGTTTCAGGGTCGCGTTCATACTATTTAACAGGCGTTGGTGCACTTCTTGAATTTGCACTTGTTAACTATGCAATTTCATCTGCAACAAAGGCAGGTTTCACCCCTGTCATCCCCCCAGTACTTGTAAAGCCTGCTGCGATGGAAGGCACTGGCTTTCTGGGACAAGCAGCAGAGAATGTCTATCACCTGGAAAAGGATGATTATTACTTGGTCGGTACCAGCGAAGTTCCACTAGCGGCTTATCATATGGATGAAGTCCTCGATGGAAGTAAATTACCAATGCGATATGCCGGGTATTCATCATGTTTCCGTCGCGAGGCTGGAAGTTATGGAAAAGATACGCGTGGAATTATTCGCGTTCATCAATTCGATAAGGTTGAGATGTTCTCTTTCTGTAAGCCAGAAGAAGCAAAGGAAGAACATAAACGGTTATTGCAATGGGAGAAAGATTTCCTCAACGCGATGGAGATTCCTTACCGAGTAATTGATGTGGCGTCAGGCGATCTTGGTTCAAGTGCCAACCGTAAATTCGATATTGAAGCGTGGATCCCTACCCAAAACGCTTACCGCGAAGTTACCAGTACTTCTAATTGCACCGAGTTCCAAGCCCGTCGCCTCAACATTCGCTATAAAGATAGCGATGGAACAAAGGCTGTAGCTACCCTTAATGGAACGCTGGTTGCAATCCCACGCATGATTGTTGCGATATTAGAGAATCACCAGAATGCAGATGGCAGCGTTAATGTTCCGGCGGCGCTGCAGCCATTCCTTGGAATGACACGATTTGAGCTTGTGTGAATCTAGGCCAATTTCGCCCAAAACTTATTGCCACAGATCTTGATGGAACGATTGTTCATCACGATGGCACAATCACAGAGCGCACCCTGAAGACTTTTGCACGTGCGCGCGATCTTGGAATCTCTATCTGGTTTGTCACCGGCCGCCCGCCACGCTGGATGGGCGAGATAAAGGAAGCATTCGGTTACGGCAATGCAATCTGCTGTAACGGTGCGATGAATTATGACTTGCTCAATGGAACTGTCATAGAAGAGTGGGCAATTCCCGATGATCTCTTGCACCAGTCAATCAAGAGACTTCGTAAAGCAATCCCCGGAGTTTCATTTGCTGTTGAATCGCATAACTTCTTTAAGCGCGAGAAGTCATATATCGCATTGTGGGATGCTGGAATCGATCATGAAGGCTGCAATCAGATTGAAGAAGTTCTCACTCAACCCATTTTGAAATTCTTAGTTCGTTGCTCTGGACATGATTACACATCAGACCAGATGCTAGAAATTGCCCAAGGCGAAATCGGTGACATTGTCACAGTTACTCATTCGAGCCCATCTGCTTCACTCCTTGAAATCTCTGCCAAGGGAGTGTCTAAGGGTGAGACACTTGCATTAATGGCAGGACGTTTAGGATTTTCGGCAGATGATTGCGTTTCATTCGGCGACAATCCAAATGACTTTTCAATGTTGGAGTGGTGCAGTCGTTCATTTGCAATTGGTGATGGCCATCCGGATGCTCGCCTTTACGCAAAAGATGTGACAGAGCCACATATGGAAGATGGAGTTGCCACAATCATCGAAAAACTCCTCGATCTACCTGCTTAAATCCCTTCGATTTTTTAGATCCCACATCCGTCCTGTAACCTCTCCCACGGAGGGCTCGCATAGCGGCCGAGTGCACCGGTCTTGAAAACCGGCAGGTGAAAGCCTCGTGGGTTCAAATCCCACGCCCTCCGCCAGTTTTGCTTGGTACCTAATTTCATACAGGCCTGTGGCTGACTTCATAGCCAGTACACGGGCTACCACCTAGCGCCTAAGGATTATTCGGCGCACACTTGCCTCATTAAAGCCAAGAAACCACGGGCATATCGCTTGGCAAAGAGGGGTAGTTAAAGATGTCAGGAGTTTTCTCTCCAACACGTGCTGAGATAAAAGAGCGCACTCTTCGCACTGATAAGTGGTGGTTACAACCGCTTCTTACCTTCGGAGTTCTCTTTAGCTTTGTTATCTATGCAACCTTCCGTGCATTTGAAGGTGACAATTACTATGAAGATCATCTGATTTCACCTTTCTACTCGCCATGTCTATCGGAAGCGTGTGTTCCTGAGGCAACAATCGGTGGATGGACTCCAGTAAGTGCAGAGATTTTTAACTTTGCCTTATCACCAGCGTTGATTATTTTGATCTTCCCACTAGGTTTCCGCATGACTTGTTATTACTATCGCAAGGCCTACTACCGCGCATTCTGGATGTCACCACCAGCTTGTGCAGTTGCTGAACCACATAAGAAGTACACAGGCGAAACTCGTCAGCCACTTATCCTGCAGAATGCACATCGTTGGTTCTTCTATGCAGGATTGGTCTTTAACGTAATTCTCACTTACGACGCGATCATCTCCTTTAAGAATAAAGAAGGTGAATGGGGACATATGAGCGTTGGTTCACTCGTTCTAGTCTTTAGCGCCTCTATGTTGTGGATGTATTCACTCTCTTGCCACACCTGTCGCCACACAGTTGGTGGACGCTTGAAACATTATTCTAAGCACCCTGTGCGTTATAAGTTGTGGACTTTAATTTCACGGCTTAACCACTCACACCAACTCTTTGCGTGGATCTCACTCTTCGCAGTTGCATTCGCCGATATCTATGTCCGCCAGGTTGCTGCCGGCCACTGGACCAACCTCTACTTCTTCTAAGGGATGCCAAGGACTAATAACAATGACTGAATTAGAACGCTACAAGTACGACGTATTGGTTATCGGTGCAGGTGGAGCTGGTCTGCGTGCTGCAGTTGAAGCGCGCGAAGCTGGACTGCGCGTCGCAATTATCTGCAAGTCCCTCTTTGGTAAGGCCCACACGGTCATGGCAGAAGGTGGCGCAGCTGCATCGATGGGTAACGTCAATAGCGGCGATAACTGGCAGGTGCACTTCCGCGACACAATGCGCGGCGGAAAATTCCTCAATCACTATCGCATGGCAGAACTTCACGCCAAGGAATCACCTGATCGCATCTATGAACTTGAGATGTGGGGCGCACTCTTTGATCGCACCAAAGAAGGAAAGATCAGCCAACGTAACTTTGGTGGACATGAATACCCACGTCTTGCTCATGTGGGTGATCGCACCGGTCTAGAACTCATCCGCACGATGCAGCAGAAGATTGTTCAGTTGCAGCAAAAAGATGCACGCGAGTACGGAGATGCGCAAGCAAATATCCGCGTCTTTGCAGAATTAACAATTACCGAAATTATTAAAGAAAGTGGCAAGGTCGCAGGCGCATATGGGTACTGGCGCGAGAGCGGAAGCGAAGTTCTCTTTGAGGCACCAGCAGTTGTTATTGCAACCGGTGGCGTTGGTAAGACTTTTAAAATTACCTCAAACTCTTGGGAAGGTACCGGAGATGGTCACGCACTCGCGCTGAAGGCTGGTGCAAATTTAGTTGATATGGAGTTCTTGCAATTCCACCCAACGGGAATGGTCTGGCCACCATCTGTGCGCGGAATTCTCGTTACTGAATCAGTGCGCGGTGAAGGCGGAGTTCTCACCAATACTCTCGGTGAGCGTTTTATGTTTAAGTACATTCCAGAGGTATTTAAAGATAAGTATGCCGACAACGAAGAAGAGGCAGATCGTTGGTATACCGATCAAGATAACAACCGTCGCCCGCCAGAGCTACTTCCACGCGATGAAGTTGCGCGCGCGATTAACTCTGAAGTTAAAGCAGGTCGCGGAACAGAACACGGTGGAGTTTTCCTCGATGTCTCAAAGCGCATTCCAGCAGAAGTTATTAAGAAGCGCCTTCCTTCAATGTGGCACCAGTTCTATGAATTAGCTGGCGTCGACATCACCAAAGAACCGATGGAAGTTGGGCCAACCTGCCACTATGTAATGGGTGGCGTTGAGGTTGAACCAGATACTGCCGCAGCAGTTGGTGTTCCAGGGCTCTTTGCTGCAGGTGAAGTTGCTGGAGGAATGCATGGCTCCAACCGTCTCGGCGGAAACTCATTGTCAGATCTACTTGTCTTCGGTCGTCGCGCCGGAATGGGAGCAGCTGCTTATGTAAAGAGCGCAACTCCCGTTGCAGTCAGTGATGCATCGGTAAAGGCGGCAGCAGATCGTATTCAGGCTCCATTTACACGTGCAGGTGGCGAGAATGCATACTCGCTCCACCAAGAGCTACAAGAGGTAACACATAATTTAGTGGGCATCATTCGCACTGGTGCTGAACTCAAAGATGCGATTGCAAAGATTGCAGAGATTAGAAAGCGTAGCCAGAACGTAAGCGTTGCCGGCGATCGTAAATTTAATCCAGGTTTCCACTTGGCATTTGATCTCGACAACATGTTGTTAGTAGCTGAGAGCACTGCAAAATCTGCGATTGCTCGCGAGGAATCACGCGGCGGACATACCCGGGATGATTTCCCAGGCATGAGCAGTAAGTGGCGCCAGGTCAACCACATCTCGTCATTTAATGGCAGCGAGGTTGTGGTTCGTGAACAAGCACTTCCACCACTACCGAAAGAGCTCTTTGATCTCTTCGACGTACATGAGTTGGAGAAATACATGACACCGGAAGAAATTGCGAAAGGCGGTTCCAACTAATGGCGCGCAAAGTAAATCTTCGTATCTGGCGTGGTGATTCAAATAGCGGATCTCTCCAAAATGTTGAGGTAGAAGCCAACGAGGGCGAAGTTGTCCTCGATGTAATTCACCGAGTCCAAGCAACCCAGATGGGCGACTTAGCAGTTCGTTGGAACTGTAAGGCCGGTAAGTGCGGATCATGTTCAATGGAAATCAATGGCAAGCCACGCCTGGCATGTATGACTCGCATGAGTTCATTTGAAGAAGGTGAAGAGATCACAGTTACCCCACTGCGTGCATTTCCTGTGATTAAAGATCTCGTTACCAATGTCTCTTTCAACTATAAGAAAGCACTTGAAATCCCTGCTTATGAGCACCCTGCAGACCTTGGTCCAGGTGAGGCACGTATGGAGCAGATTGATGTCGAGCGCAGCCAAGAGTTCCGTAAGTGCATCGAGTGCTTCCTTTGCCAGAACACATGTCACGTTATTCGTGACCATGAAGAGAATAAGAAGTCATTTGCTGGCCCACGATTCTTTATTCGCATTGCAGAGCTTGATATGCATCCATTGGATATGTTGAAGAACCGTAAGCGCACTGCTCAAGAAGAGCATGGCCTTGGAATGTGCAACATCACCAAGTGCTGCACTGAAGTCTGCCCAGAGCACATTCGCATTACAGATAACGCGATCATCCCTATGAAGGAGCGCGTTGTTGACGTGAAATACGATCCAGCGCGCTGGTTAGGATCCAAGATTCGTCGCCGCGAGGGGTAATAATCTCTCTATGGGAAAACAGATTCTTCGCTGGTTTGGATTAGCAGCAGCTCTTTGGTGTGCAACGCTACTAGTTCCGGGTATCCGTATTAATGGCGGAGCTTGGAGTTATCTCTGGGTTGCACTTCTCTTTGGTGTAATCAATGCGATCATCGGCGGAATAGTTAAAGTCCTAACATTCCCAATCACCTTCCTCACTCTTGGGCTATTCATCTTTGTGGTGAATGCGATGATGTTCTCGCTTACTGCACGTTGGAGCAATGCACTCGATGTGCGAGATTTCTGGAGTGCTTTCTTTGCCTGTCTAGTAATTAGCGCAATAACAACTGTGGTGAATATGTTGACTGGAAAGAGTAAGCGCTGAAAGCCGTCTTCTACGTCGGTGCTGGCGGCGCACTAGGCTCACTCTTTCGTTACTCACTTACTCTAATCACTCCTGATAACGCTGCAGCAACCCTTAACGCGAATCTCATCGGCGTAGCACTAGCTGGCTATTTTCTCGTTCTCATGGAGCGACGTGGACTAACTGCGCTGCGCTGGTTTCTATTGCCGGGATTTTGTGGCGGAATGACAACATTTTCTGCTGTAACGATCGAAGTTGTAGGAAAAGATGCCATGGGATTTGGTTACCTAGCCCTGACAGTTGTGGCATCTCTTATAACGATCGCTTTTGTTATTCCATTTGCCCGCGCAACGATTAAGGCCAAAACATGACCGCGCTTTATGTGGCACTTGGTGCCGCACTCGGTGCACCAGCGCGTTTTCTCATCGATCAATATCTGCGAAAGTTCACATCCAGACCACTCGGAACATTTACCGTAAATATTCTCGGCTCTTTCCTGCTTGGTGTAACAGTTTCGAATAGAACACACTGGCATGATTTTTTGGCTATCGGCTTTGCAGGCGCATTTACAACCTGGTCCACATTTATCCTCGATCTCTATCTTGGATATGAGCTTAAGAAATATAAAGAGATAGCCCTCAATCTAGGTGCTTCGCTGCTATTTGGATTGTTAGCAGCATGGTTAGGTTTGCAACTAGTCTCTTAACGCATAAATAGAGCGTTAAGACGCTTTGTAGTAAAGTAGAGACCCACAACAATCATCACAACAAAGTACATCGCATGCCCGGCAAGCGCCCATGAGATATTTCCAAGAGTTAGGCCGCGCACCAAATCGATGGCATGTGCCAACGGCAACAGCCGAATAAGAGTCTGCAGCCATTCTGGGAATACTGACAATGGGTAGAACGAACCGGAGAATAAGAACATCGGCAACAAAACAATGTTGATTACTTCAAGCTGCTGGAATGACTTCATATATGAAGTCACTGCCATTCCAAAAGATGCAAAACCAAATGCGATAAGGACCGCTGCAGGAATTGCCAGAATTCCCCATGCGCTTGGGATCAAGCCAAGAGGTGTCACAATCGCCATAAAGCCAACAGCGTAAGAGAAACCTCGAAGTAGTGCCCATCCAATTTCACCAAGGGCGACATCCATTGGTCCAAGAGATGTAGCCAGCATGCCATGATATATGCGATCGTGATTGAGCTTAAAGAATACGTTCATTGTTGAGTCGTAGATCGCACCATTCATCGCACTTGTTGCCAGAAGCGCAGGCGCGATAAATGCAACATACCCTACTGGTTGTCCAGCTACAGTGATATCTCCTACAAGATCTTTCAGACCATATCCAAATGAGAGCAAGAAGAGTACTGGCTCAACAAAGCCCGAAAAAACGATCATCCACGTTGATGATTTGAAGGCGATGTAAGCGCGTTCCATGATCGCGCGTGAACGACCTGAGTAATACTTCTCACCAGGCTTACCCATACGCGCTTCGGCAATTGCAACTGCGGCAGAGATAATCATTATTTACCTAACCTTCTAGTGAAGATTCGGCGGGATGCAATGATGCCAACCAAGAGAAGGGAATTTAGGAAGATGAAGTGGATGTAGAGCATTAACGATGAGATTTCATGGCCATAAGTCAACCAGCGACCGAGTTCGGTGGCGTGCCACAGAGGTGAAATCCAACCAATCCACTGCAAGTAAATCGGCATATTTGTCAGTGGGTAGAAAGTTCCAGAGAACAAAAAGAGCGGCATGATTACGAATCGATTGAGAACGGTGAAGAAGATATTTTCATTCTCGAGCATTCCAGCAAGAGCCTGCATCATTGCCCCAAAGGCAGCGCCCGCCATGATTGCTGTGAAGATCGCCAACCAGGCTCGTGGTGATTCCAGAACGCCAAAAGCCAACATTACAAACCAATAAATAATGGCTGTAAAGACGACTCGAATTAGACTATTAAAGAAGACACCCATCGCAATATGGTTACCGCTCAATGGCGTTGAGTTCATAGAGAAAAATATTTTATTCCATTTAAAACCCTCGAGTGTTGGAAAAACGCTCTCATCGATAGCACCTTGAATCGCAGCAGTTGCAAGGAGGGCTGGCGCTAAGAAAGTTATGTATGAGACTCCATCAACGCCCATTCCACCAGTGTTCTTGTCGATATAAGAGCCGACGCCTAATCCTATAGAAACGAGGTAGAGGACTGGATTGGCGATAGCAAGTGAGATGATCAACCAGACCCACTTCATCATCGCTCGCAGACGCGCTTCGGTAACAAAGAGCGCACCACGTGCTGCAACTTTGGCGCTATCTACAAGTTTGAGTGAACCTTGGCGAGTTGTTGAACTCATCATTCGATCAACGTTCTTCCGGTCAAGCGCAAGAAGACATCTTCCAGCGAGCTGCGACGCACAAGCGAAGTCTTCGGATGGAAATTCTTCTTATACACGCGTTCTAGCAACTCTTCACCATCTTCGGTATACATCAAGATGCGATCCGGAAGCTCTTCGATGCGATCGCAGAGCTGGCGTAGATCTTCTGCCATCTGCGCATTGCGCTCTGAACCAAAGCGCACCTCCAGCACCTCTTTAGTGGAGTAATCCTTAATCAATTGAGCGGGGCTTCCTTCAGCCATGATCGAACCCTTATCCATCACAACAAGGCGATCACAGAGCTGTTCAGCCTCATCCATGAAGTGGGTTGTAATAAGGAGCGTGACACCATCTTCTTTCAACCTAAAGAGGCGATCCCACAAGATGTGGCGTGCTTGAGGGTCTAACCCTGTCGTTGGTTCGTCGAGCATCAAAATCTCAGGTTCGCTGACAAGTGCGCGCGCAATAGTGAGGCGACGCTTCATGCCACCACTTAATGATTCCACCTTTGCATTGCGCTTCTCTTCAAGTTGGGCAAAGACAAGAAGCTCTTCGATCTTATTCTTTACAAATTTACGCGAAAGACCGAAGTAACGTCCATAAATGTAAAGATTTTCAGTAACTGTTAAATGCGTATCGAGATTATCTTGCTGTGGGACAACACCGAGGTGGGCGCGAATCTGTGGACCGAATTTCTCAGGATCCTTATCGAGAATAGATAGTTCTCCTGATGTGCGTTGCGAAGTGGCACCAATGATGCGCATTGCCGTCGACTTACCAGCACCATTGGGGCCTAGAAGGCCAAAGGACTCACCCTTCATCACATCAAAATCGATGCCATTTACTGCGGTGAAATCGCCGAACTTTTTAGTCAGCCCTCGTGCACGAATCAAAGATTGAGTCATTATCCAATCTTATCGCGCTTGTTGTAGTGCTTTGATCCACTCTTCAATCGCATCAGGGTGACGTGGAATACGTTCAGAGAGATTGCGACAGCCATCTGCGGTGACAAGAACATCATCTTCGATACGAATACCTATACCGCGATATTCAGGGGTGAAGAGTTCATCATCGGGTTGTATATAAAGGCCGGGTTCGACTGTAAGAATCATGCCTTCGCGCAACACAGCGTCTGTGTAATTTTCCCTGCGAGCTTTAGCACAATCGTGCACATCAAGGCCGAGGTGATGGCTAACTCCATGCAAGGTCCAACGACGGTGAAGCCCCATTTCAGGCTTAAGAGATTCTTCTGCACTGACAGTAAGCACTCCCATATCCGCTAAACCTTTAGCCAATACTTCCTGGCACGCCTTATTAATATCGGAAAAGAGAGCACCAGGCTTAACTGCTGCAAAACCAGCAAGTTGTGCTTCATAGACCAACATGTATAGCGCCCGTTGTGCGGGTGAGAATTTTCCTGAGATTGGAAGAGTGCGAGTGATATCTGCGGTGTAGAAGGAATCTACTTCGATACCTGCATCAAGGAGGATTAAATCTCCGTGGCGAACAGGTCCATCATTGCGAGTCCAGTGCAGAACGCAGGCATGAGATCCACTTGCGGCGATGGTGTTATATCCAACTCCGTGACCTTCGAGTCTGGCGCGACCGTAGAAAGCTCCCTCAACAATGCGCTCTCCACGTGAATGTTCGGCTGCTGCAGGAAGTGTCAGGATCACATCATTAAATCCATAACCTGTGGCATCCACAGCGCGCTGCATCTCGCGCACTTCATATTCATCTTTTGTAAGACGTTGCTCAGATGTAAAGATCAGAAACTCTTCATCTCGTGGGTGTGCAGCAATAGTTGTATCAACCATCTTGTCACTTCCACGTAGAACAAGAGCAGGAGTTCCCTTTAAGAAACCTTCAAGATCTGTGACTTTACGTGTCGTGATTTGATAGCGTGCTTGTGCTTCATTGAGTGTGTAGCGTCGACCAACCCAGAGCTCTCCGTAGTGTGTGTCGCGGTAGAAAGCATCGGTATCACGCGTGGAACGTGGGTGAATATAGAGAAGAGTTTCGTGTCCACCTTCGGCAAGGGGTTCCATAACAAGAACTGCATCTTCATTGGCATCGCTACCTTGCACTCCGCTGTAATACGCGAAGGTTGAATCTGGACGATAGACATAATCTGTGTCATTTGCACGGACTTTGGCATTTCCAGATGGAATTACCATGCGAATGCTAGGAAAAGCCGCTGAGAGTACTTGGCGTCGGGTATATGCGTAGGTGACAACTTCGAGAGGTTGCAATTCAGGAAGGTCTGAAGGAATCCAGCCTGACTTCATAAAGTCTGCAAAAGCCTCAGATGGTGCTTGATCATGCACTCTCTTAGTTGTGGTGGTTTCTACTTCACCGTTCTCATTATTCATAAATACAGTCTACCGAGCAAAGTGGTTCTGGCGTACCCTTGCAAGCGTGGAAATGAGCGAATCAGTCAATGTTTTCCTTTGGCAAGAATTCGAAATCTCCTTCACAACCCAGACAGAATTAGAGCGCCCCTATCTCGAATTCGAAGCAGATGTAACTTTTATCCATGAATCCGGCGAAACTATCTCGAGACCAACATTTTGGGATGGTGGGAACATTCATAAAGTTCGCTTTGCGCCGAGTAAGGTTGGGAGATGGAGTTGGGAAATCTCTCCGCAGAGTAATTTATTAACCAGCACTTCTCGTGAAATTTATGTGACACGAGGAGAAGATACAAATAGATTTTATCAACACGGTTTTTGGAAAATGTCTATTGGTAAGAGAAATCTTGTCCATGCAGACAATTTTCCAGCTTTACTTGTTGCTGACACGGCTTGGGCAATGCCTTGGCGAGCTCGAATAGAAGACGTCGAAATATATGCCAAAGATCGAAGTGCCAAAGGGTTTAATGCAACTCTTCTTATGACTATGCAACCTGATATGAAGGCAAGGGGTCCCCGCGGGCGCAATATTGAGCACGGCTTTGAAGTGGCATTTGAAGATTTAGAGCATGGCACACTGCAAGAGATAAATATCGAGTACTTTCAGTATTTTGATCAGATAACACAAGTATTAATCGAAAATGAAATCGCGCCGATTTATCAACCAGTCTTCTTTGGGTTTGGATGGAAGGGGTTGGAGGTAGCCGGACCAGTTATCCCCCCAGATCAATATGCACGTTACTGTCGCTATCTTGTGGCGCGCTATGGAGCGCGACCTGCAATTTATTTGGTCGGCGCTGATGGCAGTGGCATCGAACCACAAATTGAAAAAGGTGGTGTTGCAATTCATGAATGTGATGCCTATCAACAACCAACAGGTCTGCACTACCGACCACACTCATTGGCAAATTCTCATCAGGCAGCAGATTGGTTAGATTTTCAATGGTGCCAAACTGGTCATGGCGGAGAACATATTCAAGAACGAGTGCGAGAGATTTGGCGAAACCAACCCATTAAAGCGGTCGCAAACGGTGAACCAAGTTACGAACAGAGCGGTTCAGAGACGAAGGCAGTCGGGTGGTGGCAAGGACATGAAGCTTGGGCAAATTTATTTGCTGGCGGAACCATGGGTATCTTCTATGGAGCAGGCTCATTATGGATGTGGAGAGTTTCTAAGAGTGAAGCAGATCTGGAGCCAGGTTTTCAGTCACCCAATGCCAGTTGGTTAGATGCCTTATCTTTTGAGGGTTCTACATTTGTCGGTTTAGTAGGAAAAATTTTAGATGGATTGCCAATAACAGATATGGAACCATATTGGGAAAATATCTGGTCACCGCGAGGCTTACTGGTTCCAAAGAAACTATTTCTTGTTTATCAAGAAGGTGGAGAACCACTTACAATTTTTGATCAATCACTCATACCAAAAAACTACTCCTTGATTGATCCAACGAATGGAGAAGAACTGGCGTCTGGGAGCTTGCAGGTAGATTCACGCATTATTGGCATCAGGCATCAAGGTCCAGTGCTCTATATTTTTAGAGACATCTAGAAGTCGACGACGTATACTTCCGATATGCGCAGCGCTGATTGGTATGCCGGAACTTCCAAAGATGCATATATTCATCGGGCTTGGATGCGCCGCGGTAATCCCAACACAGCCTTTGATGGAACTCGTCCGCAGATTGCAATTCTAAATACCGCATCTGATTTAGCACCGTGCAATATGCATTTAGATGAACTTGCCCAGAGCGTGAAGAACGGAATTTGGGAGGCGGGCGGAGTTCCTCATAACTTACCGATGATTTCACTCGGTGAAACAAATGTTCGCCCCACCGCAATGTTATGGCGAAACATGGTTGCTATGGCAACCGAAGAGATGATCCGCGCTAATCCGATTGACGGAGTTGTTCTACTCGGTGGGTGCGATAAAACAATTCCCGCTTTATTAATGGGTGCAACATCGGTAAATCTTCCAACGATAATTGTTCCGGGTGGGCCAATGCTTAATGGAACATTTAAAGGCAGACCACTGGGGTGCGGTACAGATGTCTGGCGCTTTAGCGCAGATGTGCGCGCTGGAAAGATGAGCCAAGAAGATTTCAACGCATCTGAATCTTCAATGATTCGTAGCAAGGGCCATTGCAACACCATGGGCACCGCTTCAACGATGGGTTGTATGGCAGAGGCTCTCGGTATGACTCTTCCAGGATTGGCTGGCACGCCGGCCGCCGACTCTCGATTGTTGCAGGCAAGTCATGAATCTGGTCGACGGATTGTGGAGATGGTCAAAGAAGATCTCAAACCGCAAGACATTTTGACCTTTGGCGCATTTAGAAATGCCATTGTTGCGTTAGGCGCAATCGGCGGATCTACCAATGCTGTTGTGCATTTGCTCGCTATCGCAGGTCGTGCGGGTGTTGAACTCACACTTGATGATTTTGACGAGATTGGCTCGCGTATTCCATTGCTCGTCAATCTTCTGCCCGCAGGTGAGCATTTGATGGAGGATTTATTCCGCGCCGGTGGTCTTCGCGCAGTATTGTCGCAGGTGGATAAGCACTTAGATCGCGCGGCTATCAATGTAACCGGTAAGCTACTTGTAGATACCTTGCCAGGCGCAGTTATCTACGATCCAACTGTTATTGCAACCTATGAAAAACCGCTTCAACCAGAGGCAGGTATTGCTGTTTTGCGCGGAAATGTCGCACCAGATGGCGCAGTAATAAAACCAGCTGCAGCAAGTGCGCACTTGTTAACTCATACCGGTCCGGCGGTTGTCTTTGAGAGTATTGAAGATTTTCATGCACGTATCGATGATCCAAATTTAGATGTCGATGAAAATAGCGTTCTGGTTTTACGTGGATGTGGCCCAAAGGGTTATCCAGGAATGCCAGAAGTTTCTAATATGGCAATTCCAAAGAAGTTACTTGAGCGCGGAATTCAAGATCTAGTTCGTATCTGTGATGGTCGTATGAGTGGAACAGCCTTTGGCACAGTTGTTTTGCATGTATCTCCAGAGGGTGCGGCAGGTGGTCCGCTAGCTCTCATCCGCACCGGTGATTTAATCGAGCTCAACGTTCCTGCTCGCACATTAAATGTGAAGATCTCAAATGACGAACTTGCTTCTCGCAAACCTTCACAAGCCATGCTTGATGCACTTGCCCAACCACATCGTGGTTGGGAACGCATGTATATCGATCACGTTGAGCAAGCTCACCTCGGAGCAGATCTTGATTTCTTGCGTGGATCCAGCGGCTCTGGCACACCACGCGAATCACATTAAGAATTGCCGAAATGAAAGCCTTTGTAATCTCCAGCCCAAAAGTCGGCTCAGTTATAGAAGTACCCGAACCGCACATCGGTGATCACGATCTCCTAGTTGAGATTGAGCGCGTTGGAATCTGTGGCACAGATGTTGAATTCTTCAATGGCGATATGGCCTATCTTGCTAGTGGCCACGCCACATACCCGCTACAACTCGGGCATGAATGGTGCGGTCGCGTCATAGAGATTGGTAGCAAAGCGGATTCACATTGGCGTGGCAAATTCGTTACTGGAGACACCATGCTTGGTTGTCAGAGATGTGATCGCTGCAGTAGCGGATACCAACATCTCTGTCATGACCGCGACGAAGTAGGTATACGCAATGGATATCCAGGCGCACTTGCCCAACGACTTGTGATTCCTGAATTTGCAGCCCACGAATTACCTGATGGTTTAGATCCAGCAATCGGTGCAATGGTTGAACCAACAGGAAATGCGCTGCGATCAGTTGATGCGACAAAAGTAAAAGCAGGAGAACGACTGTTTATTTTTGGGCCAGGGACGATTGGGTTGCTCTGCGCTCTTATCGCCCATAGCCGAGGTGTTGAAGTACACCTCATTGGAATTGAAGAGCGATCGCTCAAGTTTGCAGAGCAATTTGGTTTTGCTGGCGTTCATCACTTAAACACAATTCCACAATTACCAGTGCATGCAATTATTGATGCAACCTTTAACAGTGAAATTCCGGCGCTGGCACTTGAATTATTAGAACCAGGTCGAACAGTGGTCTACATCGGAATATCTGGAGCACCGAGTCTTATCGATAGCCGCACACTGGTCTTGAAAGATCTCACCGCAGTCGGAATTTTGAGTGCATCTCCTGGTATTGCCGGTGCAATTACATTGTTAAGCACTGGTGTAATCGACCCACGTCCATTAATCGCAAGTGTTGTCACACTTGCAGATAGTGGAGAAGTTCTTGCAGGCAAACGACCAGGTGCCGTAGGGGATGGACCAAAGATCCATATCAAGCCATGAGAAAATTAACAGCACTGCTAGTTGCACTAGTTTTGATTTCACCAACTGCACACGCAGCCAATCCCACCGTAACCGTAATGTCGCGCAACCTCTATCTTGGTGCAGATGTTGGTGTGGCACTTGAGTTAATCCCGAATATGCCCGCAGCTGCACAATTTATGTGGGATCAGGTGAAAGCCACAGATTTCGTCAGCCGCCGCAAGCTATTTGTCGCCGAAATAGACCGCGAAAATCCAGATGTGATCGGGCTACAAGAAGCAACAATTTGGTATTGCAAACCTCACGCCTGGAGTGGCAAAACTGAGGTTTTTAATTTTACGCAGATGCTTTTAAAGGATCTCGGCGGTCGATATGTTATTGCTGAACACAATGGAGAAAAGGCTTATAACCCCGGTTATTCCATCGGGCCAATTCCATTTCTCACAACAGTTAATGATCCAGATACCTTTCAGCCGCTCTTTGGGAAAGTTAAGGCAGCCTGCGGATTTCAGATAGGCGACGCTCTGCTAGTTAAGAAAGACCGCGCTACTGATGTTCTCGCAGTTGGAAATACAGAATACGAAGCAATCTACAAAGTCGTTCCCACCATAATGGAGATTCGACGCGGTTACACCTGGGCCGATATCAATATCGGATCGACAACGACTAGATTTGTTACAACGCATCTGGAATCTTTATTTAATGAAAATGATGTCCCGACTGCTGCACTACAGGTACAACAACTGATTGATGATCTATCGAATACAAAAGCACCACTCATCGTGATGGGCGACTTCAATTCCGATCCGCGCGATCCTCGCGGTGCATCAGCTGCAAATCCCGGTGGACAACCTGTTGCAAATGAGAAGTGTGCAGTTGGCCAAAGTTCCTGCAACGCCTATCGATTGATGCGAGATGCAAACTTTGTTGATGCTGGCCCGGATTCAAGTGATCCAACCGCCTTTAC
>JBEANF010000033.1:0-6271 GCA_041165585.1 Actinomycetota bacterium
TGGCAGCGTGTATAAAGTGACTACTAAATAGCGCCATTGGCTAGAAACGTGAAACTGGATTAGAATCTGACTTAAGTTATCGGGGTCGGTGTAATTCCGAACCGGCGGTTAAAGTCCGCGACCCGTTGGCAGCCAGCTAACGGTTGACTCAGTGAAATTCTGAGACCGACGGTTAAAGTCCGGATGAGAGATAACTTGTGCGTAACGTTCTGCCGTGTCGTAAAGTCACGTCTTACAAACGTCTACGTGTTATTTCATACCCCGATCTCTTGCGCCACAAAAAGAGATGGAGGGGATGGTCAGCCAATGAATACAAGTCAGCTCATGCAGCGCGCGCTTGTCCTCTCCGAAATGGGCTACGGAGAGACTTTCCCGAATCCGATCGTTGGTGCAGTTATCACAGATGCAACTGGCCAGATAATTGGCGAGGGTTATCACTGTCGACAGAAGTCGATAGACCATGCAGAGGTCGTGGCGATTAAATCTGCAGCAAGATCAACTACCGGTGGAACCATCCATGTGACCCTTGAACCGTGTAATCACACCGGCGCAACAGCTCCATGTACCGATGCGATTATTGCTGCACAACTGGCAAAGGTTGTTATTGCAACACGAGATCCGAATCCAATAGCAGGTGGCGGAGTAGAGCGACTTCGTAGCGCTGGGATCAAAGTAGAAGTTGATGTTCTTACGGCTGAAGTAGAGTTTTCAAATCGAAGTTGGTTGCATAAAATCAAAACTGGTCGCCCCCGAATTATTTGGAAAGTTGCCCAATCAGCCGACGGAAAGATTGCAACAGGTGATGGCAGTCCGACGTGGATTTCATCGGAAGAATCTCGAGCCGATGTCCAAATCATCCGTGCACAGTCTGATGCCATTGTGATCGGCACTGGGACGGCCTTAGCTGATAATCCACATCTAGTTCCTAGAAATCTTTCTGAATCCAAGAATCCAGATCGCATCGTGGTCGGTATGCGTGAGATTCCAAAGGATTTCAATCTCTATGACCAAGCTGCTCATAGCTTTTTTATTAAGAGCCGTGATCTGGAGACCCTAGTAGCCGAACTGAATAGGCATGGATATAACCAAGTGCTTTTAGAGTGTGGACCAACTCTTGGTGGCGCTCTTTTTGAGGCCGGTTTGATTGATGAATTAATACTTTACACATCCCCGCAGATACTCGGATCGGATGGAGTCACACTCTTTGAAAATCCAAATGTGATTTTTGAGAACCTCCAGTTGATTAGCAAGAGCGACATTGGGCCCGATAAAAAGTCACATTATTTCGTTGTAAAGAATGGGGGCTAATGTGTTTACTGGTCTCATAACTGAAGTAGGAACCATTACTGAGATTTCTCAGGGGCAAGATAGCGCCGTCATCACAATTGATGCCCCTGAGACTGTTACAGGTTTAAGGCTGGGAGACTCGGTTGCAGTTAACGGTGTTTGCCTAACAGCTACAAAAATCGTGGGTACTCAATTTAGCGCCGATGTAATGGTGCAGACTCTTTCCCTTACTTCACTCGGTACTTATGAAGTTGGCGGCAAAGTTAATCTAGAGCTTGCTGCAACTTTATCTCACCGAATGGGTGGCCATATGGTGCAGGGCCATGTCGATGGCGTTGCCGAAGTCTCCTCGATCAGTGATGGAGAGAAGTGGCAAGAATTCACGGTCACAATTCCGAATCACTTGATGAAATACGTTGTAGCACAAGGTTCCATCTGCGTAGAGGGCGTCTCGCTTACGGTTGGTGTTGTCAATGATAAGTCGAGCGAAGTCACTGTATGGCTGATTCCAGCAACACTTGAGAAGACAAATCTTTCAACGAAAAAGGTCGGGGATCTTCTTAATATCGAGGTAGATGTGCTGGCTAAATATGTAGAGCGGTTGATGGAGAAGCGATGAGCGCTCAAGAAATTTCAATTGCCGATGCTCTCACACGGTATAAAAATGGTGAATTCTTAATCGTTGTCGATGATCTCGATCGCGAAAACGAAGGTGATCTCATGTTGCTTGCAACTAAAGCGACACCTGAGAAAGTTGCATTTATGGTCAGACATACAACTGGCATTCTCTGTGTTGCACTTCGTAAATCTCGTGCGCGTGAACTCCATCTACCATTAATGGTTGAAAATAATGAAGATGAACGACGCACAGCCTTTACTATTGCGGTCGATTTTGCACCGGGCATCACAACCGGTGTGAGCGCAATAGAGCGCTCTCGCACCATCACTGCTCTTGCCGAGGAGAAAACCTCACCAAAAGATTTAATCCGTCCCGGACATGTCTATCCATTGGTCGCACATGAAGATGTGTTGCTAGGTAGACAAGGTCACACTGAAGCCGGCATCGCACTCTCACAGCTAAGCGGAAGCTCCGAACACACTCTGCTCTCAGAAATTGTTAATGCAGATGGATCTATGGCACGTGGCGAATCCCTCCGGGAATTTGCCAGCCACCACGAGATTCCAATCATCTCTATCGCAGATTTAACAGAGTTTTATGTCGATAACTTCAAAGTTTCCGGGAGTAAAGCAGTAAAACTTGAGTGGGCAGAGCTGCCCATTGATGACAACATCTGGCAGATTGCTACCTACCCGGCGCTCCGCCAAAGAGACCATGTAATTATCGCTTTTAACCCACAAGCGAAGACGGAGGCTACTTATCTCCGAATTCATTCAGAATGCTTTACTGGCGACGTTCTGGGATCACAGCGCTGCGATTGCGGCGAGCAGTTAAGTGCTGCCATGGATTTGATTATTGAACAAGGTTCCGGATACATCATCTATCTGCGCAATCATGAAGGTCGCGGAATTGGACTGGCAGAGAAGATCAAGGCTTATCAATTACAGGATCAAGGCATGGATACAGTTGAAGCTAATATCGCTCTAGGCCATCGCATAGATGCCAGAGAATGGAGTGACGCGGTAGAAATAATCAACGATCTTGGCCTAACCAATATTGTTCTGATGACAAATAATCCTGAGAAGATGCAGGCATTAGCTGATGCCGGTATCCCATCTACAGTTCATTCACTTCCGATAAAGGCAAACGTGCACAATCGAAAGTATCTTGAGACAAAAGCAAATAAACTCGGACACTTAAGAGCAGGAGAACAAAATGTCAGGTAATGCCCCAGAGATTGCTCTGCCACTGTTACCACAGGCACGAGTTGCCATCATTTCTTCCAGCTGGCACCTAGATATATGTAATGACTTAGTTGCCGGTGCCAAGCGCGCACTGGGTCAAGCCGCAGTTACAGATGTGCTCGTCCGCTATGTTCCGGGATCATTTGAAATTCCCCTTGCTTCACAGATGTGCTTCGAAAAAGGTTATGAGGCTGTGGTTGCAGTTGGTTTGGTGTTAAAAGGTGAGACTCCTCATTTTGATTATGTCTGTCAGGGTGTGACTCAGGGAGTAATCGATGTATCACTTAAATTTAACTCACCAATTGGTTTTGGAGTTTTGATGTGTAATACCCTCGACCAAGCAATTGCGCGGTGTGGCCGGCCTGAGAGCATCGAAGATAAGGGATATGACAGCGCTGTTGCAGCCATCTCACTTTTGAATCTCAAAAAAGGTTAATTTCGCCTCGCTTTGAGTGTATTCCAGAGGTTTTGGTTAGTATTAGAGCAAAAGATTAAGGGGTTAGATTTCGATGAGCTTGTCCAAAGATGCAAATTGGTGGAGACAGGCGGCTATTTATCAGATCTATCCGCGCAGTTTTAAGGATTCCAACGGTGATGGAATCGGTGACCTCAAGGGCATCACGACTCAAGTCCCATATCTGAAATCGCTATCACTCGATGCCGTCTGGCTTAGCCCGTTCTATCCATCAGCCCTAGCAGATGGAGGATACGACGTTGATGATTACCGAAATGTCGACCCAAAGCTTGGCACTCTTGCGGATTTTGATGAGATGTTGGCAGCGCTACACGAGGCTGGAATTCGAGTCTTTGTAGATATCGTCCCAAACCATTCATCCAATCGCCATCAATGGTTTATCGATGCACTCAACTCTGAACCAGGATCACCAGAACGTGCGCGTTATATATTCCGCGATGGAAAAGGTGCAAACGGTGAACTTCCACCATCTGATTGGCCTTCACACTTTGCGCCATCTGCATGGACTCGCATCACTGAAAAAGATGGAAAACCCGGTCAGTGGTACTGCCACCTTTTTGCTCCAGAGCAACCCGATCTCAACTGGGATAACCCAGAAGTTGAAGCAGATTTCATTAAGACACTTCGTTTCTGGGCAGATCGCGGCGTCGATGGTTTCCGAATCGATGTTGCACATGCGATGAAGAAAGATCTCTCTGAACCCCTTCGCAGTCAGCCAACTTTAAATTATGAAAACCCACGCCTTGATGGCAAAGGTGTTTTCTTTGATCGCACCGAACTCTTTGAAGTCTATAAAGAGTGGCGAAAAGTATTTAATGAGTATGACCCACCACGAGTGGCAGTTGCTGAGGCGAATGTTCCGATTGAGCGCATGCCGCTATATGCCAGTGAGAAGACTTTGGGGCAAGCGTTTAACTTCGCCTTCTTGGAAGCCAAGTTCGATCCATCTGACTATCGGGATACCGTGAAGAAATCCCTGGAAATTGCCGATAAGAATCATTCGTCATCGACATGGGTGCTTTCAAACCACGACAAGATTCGCCACGCAACCCGTTATGGCTTACATCCCATTGTCGATGAGAAGAAGTGGCTTTTAGCCGACGGAAAAACACATCCACTAGATCGTCAATCTGGAACTCGTGCTGCACTCGCGGCAACCATGTTTATCTTGGCACTTCCTGGATGTACATATATGTATCAAGGAGAAGAGCTTGGACTCCACGAAGTAACTGATATTCCGCACGATCAGATTCAGGATCCTGCCTACGCCGGACATGGCTTTAAGGAGAAAGGTCGTGATGGTTGTCGCGTTCCTCTTCCTTGGAAGGCAGCTGGAACTTCATATGGATTCGGCGATGGTGGATCGCACCTTCCGCAACCGTCATGGTTTGCAGAAGTCAACGTAGAACTCCAAGATGGAAAAGATGGATCACCGCTTGAAATCTATCGCAAAGCTTTAGCACTTCGCAGGCAACTGCAAGGGGAAGAAATTCTGATGTGGCATGAGACTAAAAATAAAGAAGTTCTTCACTTCTCTCGCCCCGGTGGGTGGAATTGCATGATCAATTTCAGAGGCGGTCCTCACAAATTTGAGGCAAAGGAAATTCTTCACTCCTCTGCTCCAATTTCTGACCACATCCTTCCTGCCGGAACAACTGTTTGGTTTAAGGTCTAAGGGCGTTTTAGTGATCACAACTATCTTCCTCTCCACCGGAGTCGTTGCTTTAGCTGAAATGGGAGATAAGACTCAACTTCTCGCCTTTCTATTGGCAGCTCGATTTAAGAAACCTATCCCAATCATCTTAGGAATTCTTGCCGCCACAATTGTTAATCATGGCTTTGCTGGCGCATTAGGTGCATGGATAACAACAGTGCTCTCACCAACTGCTCTCGGTTGGATTTTAGGTATTTCATTTATTGCGATGGCACTGTGGACTCTTAAGCCAGATGAAATTGAGGAAGATGAAGCCAAGATCGCCGGCCGGTTTGGTGTTTTTGGCGCAACAACGATTACATTCTTTCTTGCCGAGATGGGAGATAAGACTCAGATTGCCACCGTAGCCTTGGCCGCTAATTACTCCAGCATTCTCTTGGTTGTTATTGGTACGACCCTCGGAATGATGATTGCCGATGTCCCAGCAGTCTTTATTGGTAACAAATTCGCGCAGAAAGTCTCGATGAAGATAGTCCACGGGATTGCGGCGGGAGTATTTGCCGTTCTTGGCGTAATAACGCTTCTTAATGTTACGGTTTTAGCATGAGTCAGAGAGAGATCGCTATCGTCACCGGAGCAAGTAGCGGAATAGGCGCCGCGACTGCACGCGCGCTAGCAGAAAGTGGATATGACGTCATTGCTTGTGCGCGACGGACAGATCGCCTGGAAGCACTTGCGAGAGAGAATTCAGCTATCACTGCTCATCACCTGGATATCACCCAGCAATCAAGTGTTGATCAATTAGCAAAAGATTTAGCAGGTCGCGCTATTTCAGTTCTCATCAACTGTGCCGGTGGTGCATTTGATGCGGCCTCTGTTTTAGATTCTGATCCAGCAATTTGGAGCAAGACATACGATCTCAATGTCGTTGGCACCGTGCGCATGGTGAAGGCATTTACCCCCGCCTTACAGGCAACCGGACATGGCCATAT
>JBEANF010000034.1:0-9500 GCA_041165585.1 Actinomycetota bacterium
GCTCTTCTTCGCGGAAAGCACAAGGCGACCTTTGCCCCACACATGGATATGGGCGACTTCGTAATCGTTATCAACGCCGAGAAGGTTTCACTTTCAGGAAACAAGGCGCTAACAAAGTTTGCACACCACCACTCAGGCTTCCCAGGTGGTCTTACATCAACGGTTTACGGTGAACTCATCGAGAAGCACCCAACCCGCGCTGTAGAAAAGGCGATCAAGGGAATGCTTCCAAAGAACCGTCTTGGTCGCGAGATGGCTGGCAAGCTCAAGGTTTACGCAGGACCAGAACATCCACATGCAGCACAAGCGCCAAAGCCTTATTCATTCGAGCAAGTTTCACAGATCATTAAGTAAGGGAATCTAAATACATGTCAGATAACACAACCTTCGCAGATCTCGACGAGAACGAGATTCCTACCTCTTACTCTTCATCAACACCATCTGCTGCGACAAACCGTCCAGCGATCAAGGCGCCGGGTGCTGGCACTGGTCGTCGTAAGGAAGCTGTTGCGCGTGTTCGCCTAGTTCCAGGAACAGGTCGTTGGGTTATCAACGGCAAGACACTTGAAGCATATTTCCCAAATAAAGTTCACCAGCAATCAGTCTCTGAGCCACTTCGCACAGTAGGCGCAGAAGGCCAGTACGATGTTTTTGCTCGCATCAACGGTGGCGGAGTTTCAGGTCAAGCTGGAGCACTTCGTCTCGGTGTTGCTCGTTCACTTAACGAGATCGATGTTGAAGCACACCGTCCAGCGCTAAAGAAGGCTGGATTCCTTTCACGTGATGCACGTGTAATCGAGCGCAAGAAGTACGGCCTTAAGAAGGCACGTAAGCGTTCACAATACTCAAAGCGTTAATTCACAGAAGGCGGCCTTCATGTCCCTTTTTGGTACAGATGGAATCCGCGGCTTAGCCAATGGCCAGGTACTTACTGCTGAACTTGCTTTAGATGTTGCCGTCGCTGCAGCCCATATTCTCGTTGAGAGTTTTCACGATAAATCTGTACGCCCGCGTGCGATTGTGGGTCAAGATTCACGCGCATCTGGTGAATTTCTAGAGGCGGCAGTTGTCGCAGGTTTAACGAGCGCCGGCGTTGATGTCTATCGCGTCGGAGTTCTACCAACTCCGGCTATTTCTTACTTAGTTGCCAGCACCGAGGCAGATCTCGGTGTCATGATCTCGGCCTCCCACAATGCGATGCCAGATAACGGAATCAAGTTATTTGCGCGCGGTGGTGGCAAGCTCGATGATGCAATTGAAGCCCTTATCGAAGCACGAATAGGTGAGCCATGGGAGCGACCAACCGGTCGCGGTGTTGGACGGGCAATTGTCGATGAGAGCGCGAAAGAGAAGTACATCGAGCATTTAATGACATCAGTGCACACACGTCTTGATGGACTTAAGATCGTTGTCGATTGTGCAAATGGCGCTGCATCTTATGTCGCACCCGATGCGCTCGCCCGTGCCGGAGCAACCGTGGTTGCAATTTCACATACTCCAGATGGTTGGAATATCAACGACAACTGTGGTTCTACCTATCTGGCAAATCTCAAGGAAGCCGTTGTAAAAGAAGGCGCTGACTTCGGAATTGCCCACGATGGAGATGCTGATCGCTGTTTAGCTGTAGATGCCCAAGGCAACGAAGTCGATGGTGACATGATCATGGCCATTCTTGCTATCGGTATGAAGATTAGCGGGGAACTTTCGGCAGATACCGTTGTTGGAACTGTGATGAGCAATCTCGGTTTCATGCAGGCGATGAAGGATGTGGGAATTAGCGTTGAGACGACACCAGTTGGTGATCGTTATGTTCTAGAACGTATGCTTGAAAAAGATTTTGTTTTAGGCGGCGAACAATCAGGACATGTCATCATGCGGAAATTTGCAAATACGGGTGACGGACTGTTAACCGCGCTGGCTATCGCACAAGAAGTTGCTCGCAGCAAGAAATCTTTGGCAGAGCTTGCATCTGTCATGACTCGCTTTCCTCAGGTACTCATTAACGTCAAGGACGTTGCAAAAGAGAAGTTGGCAGATTCTCTGGTGATTGCAGCGGCCGTGGACCAAGCTGAGAAGCAATTGGGCACTGCTGGTCGTGTTTTATTACGTGCATCAGGCACTGAAGCTCTGGTGAGAGTCATGGTTGAAGCCCAGAGTGATAGCCTTGCCTCTGAAGTTGCGACAACGCTTGCAGATGTCGTAAGAAAAGAACTCTCGCTCTAAGGAGATCGAAATATGTGCGGCATTGTGGGATACACAGGCGCACGTTCAGCAGTTGATCCACTTATTGAAGGATTACGCCGCCTCGAATATCGCGGGTATGACTCAGCTGGTATTGCACTCGGTACTCCAACATCGCTCTTTATTGAAAAGCGTGCCGGAAAATTAGCAAACCTAGAGAGCGCACTCTCTCCAAATATCCCAACTGTTCATTCAGGTATCAGCCACACACGTTGGGCAACTCATGGTGGTCCCACCGATCGCAACGCCCACCCACACGTAGATAACGAAGGCAAGCTCGCCGTTATCCATAATGGAATTATCGAAAATTATTCAGAGCTCAAGGCAGAGCTTGAATCTCGCGGACATACATTTGCCTCAGATACCGACACCGAATCAGTTGCACATTTACTCTCGGATCTGCGTAAAGAGCAGGGGGGAGACCTCACCCAGGCGATGCGATCTGCCGTAAAACTCTTACGTGGATCATTTACCTTGCTCGCAGTTCATGCAGATGATCCTGAGCGAATCGTTGGCGTACGCCGTAACTCTCCACTTGTTGCCGGAATTGGCGTCGGCGAGAATTTCTTAGCCTCAGATGTTGCAGCCTTTATCGATTACACCAAGCGTGCAATTGAGCTTGGACAAGATGAGATCGTGACAATTACTCCAGAGTCGATTGAAATTATTGATCTGGCAGGCAACCCAGTTGCTGCCCGTGAGTATGAAATCACTTGGGATGCAGCAGCTGCTCAAAAAGGCGGCTTTACCCACTTTATGTTGAAAGAGATCTTTGAGCAGCCAAAGGCGGTTGCAGATACTTTGATCGGACGCTTGAGCGATAACGATCAAATTCTGATTGATGAATTACATATGTCTGATGATGAAATCGCTGCACTTAAGAAGATTGTTGTGATTGCATGTGGCACCGCATATCACGCAGGCATGGTTGCAAAATATGCCATTGAAAAATGGGCCAAGTTAAGTGTAGAAGTGGAGATCGCGAGCGAATACCGTTACAGAGATCCGATTGTGGATAGTTCAACTTTGGTTGTTGCAATCTCACAATCTGGTGAAACCATGGATACTTTGATGGCAGTTCGCCATGCAAAAGCAGCTGGTGCACGCGTCTTAGCAATTTGTAATACCAATAGCTCGACTATTCCACGCGAGTCAGATGCGGTGATTTACACACATGCTGGCCCCGAAATCGCCGTGGCATCGACGAAGGCGCTTCTAACACAGATTGTTGCTGTTTATCTCTTGGGACTAAAGCTTGCACAGGTACGAAAAGTCTTAGGTGATAAAGATGTCAAGACTATTTATCACCAGATGCTTGAGTTACCAGCCCAGATTGAGCAGATTCTAGAAACCGTGGAACCACTACGTGAATTGACTCGGAAATTTACCTCCTCCAATACCGTGCTCTTCCTTGGTCGTAACGTTGGGTTTCCCGTTGCGCTTGAAGGCGCATTAAAACTCAAAGAGCTTGCCTATATCCATGCAGAAGGTTTTGCAGGTGGCGAACTTAAGCATGGTCCAATCGCACTCATTGATTCAGAGAAGCAGACACCGGTGATCGCTATTTTGCCGGCAGGACATGAGAATGCACTCGATGAGAAGATGTTGAGCAATATCCAAGAAGTAAAGGCCCGCGGTGCGCGCGTGATTGTGATTGCCCAAGAAGGCGATTCCGTTGTTGGAGCAGAACACATCATCCGCATTCCATCTGCGCCAGCATTATTGCAGCCAATCTTGGCAACGGTGCCGCTTCAGGTATTCGCCTACGAGATGGCGGTAACCCGAGGCAATGATGTTGATCAACCACGAAACTTGGCTAAATCTGTCACGGTTGAGTAGATGAAAGACGTTCTTGAGATTCGCAAGGCACAACGCAATAAAGCCCTTAAGTGGTCAGCAATATTATTCGCTGGTTTTCTCTTAGTTACCCAGCAGGTCTACACCTATGGACCACTGACAGTTTTTGATAAAAGAATAAACAGTTCACCAAAACCGCAATTTGAAGGCCTTGGTGGATTTATCTTGCGACGGCTCGATGATTTAGGGTTGCGAGGTCTGACTGCCACAGTGTTGCTTATTGCCGCAGCGTTTATTGCGTGGAAGTTTAAAACGTGGCGTCCTCTCAATTTGGCTTTTCTGTCGCTGATTCTTCTTAACCTAGTTGTCGGTGCAGCTAAGTTGTTACTTGGTCGAACCAAACCGCGAATGGGAATCGATCTTTTACATGCCGGCGGAATGTCCTATCCAAGTGGGCATGCATCTAATGCTGTCTTGTCGTGGGGAATATTGGCGTACTTGATTTATCGCTATGCACATGTAGATCGATATCAAGGAAGATTAGCAAGCGCAGGAGTTGCACTCATTTCGCTCACCGTATGTACCGTCTCGCTCATTCGTCATACACATTGGTTCACGGATCTATTGGGGGGACTCTTTGTGGGGAGCGCACTTCTCGTTGCGGTAATTGCCGTCGATAGGTATGTTCCCTCGAAAAGCCAACTGCACTAGACTCGCCGTCATGATTGATGGAATCGGCATCGATGTAGTCGACATCGAACGCTTTCAAGAGAGCATCAATCGCACTCCTGGTTTAAAGGAGAAACTTTTCACTCCGGCAGAACAGAGCAAATCAATTGCTTCATTGGCTGCCCGCTTTGCCGCCAAAGAGGCGCTCTACAAAGCCCTTAGTCCGGCACATGGTTTGGCTTGGCATGAGGCCGAAGTCATTAACTTTGAAAACGGTAAGCCAGCTTTCCTCTTTCGCGGAGGAATTGCCGATCTTGTAGACGGCGCACAGGTGCACCTATCGCTCTCGCACGATGGTGGGATTGCATCGGCAATGGTGGTGCTTGAGCGATGAGCACTCAGAACAGAGCAGAAGCGATCATCGATCTTGATCGCATCAGTGAAAATGTAACATTCCTTAAGAAGTCGGCAGGCGTTGATCTCATGGCCGTTGTAAAGGCTGATGCATATGGACATGGCTTAATCCCGACGGCGCGAGCTGCATTGGCCGGTGGTGCAACCCATCTTGGTGTTGCACTCCTTGAAGAAGCACTTTCACTTCGCGAGGCAGGAATTACTGCACCAATTCTGGCCTGGCTTGTTCCGCCAGGTTCTAATTACAAGTCTGCAGTTGATCACGACATTGAGTTGGCTGCAGCCTCGATTATTGCTCTTGAGCAAATCGGAGCTGTGAAGTCAGAGAAACGTCCGCGCGTACATTTAGAAGTCGATACTGGAATGACCCGAGGTGGCTTTCTATCCGAGTGGGGCAAACTCGACGGTTATCATGTTGCCAATATAGATGTCGTCGGAATCTTTTCGCACTTTGCTCGCGCAGATGAACCGGGCGAAGAGCAGAATAATCTGCAGCGGGCTCGATTCAAAGAAATGGTTACAACGCTTGAATCATTTGGTTTCACAAATTTAGTGCGCCACCTCTCAAACTCTGCAGCGACGCTAAAAGATTCTGATTCCCGTTTTGACATGGTGCGCACAGGAATTGCCATCTATGGATTAACCCCAGATGTACATACATTGGGATCATCATCTTCGCTGGGATTGAAATCTGCAATGACCGTGCGAGCAAAACTTCATCTCGTCAAAGATGTTCCTGCAGGTTCACCAGTGGGATACGGAGCAACTGCTTCAACTTCACGCGATACAAAGCTAGGGGTTGTTGCAATGGGATATGCCGATGGAATTCCGCGCACTGCACAAGGTGCTGGGATTTTTGTCCATGGAAAACGTGCACCAATCATCGGTCGAGTCTCTATGGATCAATTTGTCGTCGACCTAGGTTCTGATTCAAAGGCTATTTCCGGCGATTGGGTTGAAGTCTTTGGTGATGGCAGCGCAGGGGGTTACACGGCAGAGGACTGGGGTAGCGCATCGGGCTCAATTAATTACGAGATAGTTACACGAATTGGCCCTCGTGTGCCTAGAATCTACCGATCAAGTTCGCTTACGACGGAGTAGGAGGAGAAGTGAGTTCACAATCTCTACTCTCCATCTCCAATCTCACCGTTAAATTTGGTGGCCTTACAGCACTTGATGATGTCTTTCTTAATCTTGAGGCAAATCAGGTAGTTGGACTTATTGGTCCCAACGGTGCGGGCAAGACAACTTTATTTAATGCAATTTGCGGAATTGTTAAGCCAACTTCTGGAACCATCTCACTGGATGGCAAATCCCATCATTGGCCAGCAACTCATGAACTTGCCGACCTCGGAATTGCGCGCACCTTGCAAGGAGTTGGATTATTTCCAGATTTAACTGTAGCTGAGAATGTAATGATCGGTGCCCAAAAGTTTGCACACACAGGTTTGATCTCCGCGGGTTTTGGCCGTAACAAGAAAGACGAACGCCAACTGCGCGAGCGGGCACATTGGGCGCTTGAAAGTGTCTATGCCGCAAGCCTGGCCGATAAGCGCGCTGATGCGCTTTCATACCCAGATACCAAACGCGTTGCTATCGCACGCGCGTTAGTGAGTGAACCAAAGATCTTGATGCTAGATGAGCCAGCCGGCGGATTAGGCGCGCAAGATATTGAGTGGATGAATGGATTGATTCGCAATCTGCGCTCATCAATGTCGATTCTCATTGTCGAACATCACATGGATGTTGTCATGAGCGTCTGTGATCAACTCTATGTTCTTAACTTTGGTGAGGTAATTGCCAGCGGTAGCGCTGAAACCGTTCGTCGAGATCCTGCAGTTATTGCTGCCTACCTTGGAACCGGGGTGCAGTGATGTTGCAAATTCAGGATTTAACCGTTGATCATGGCGCTATTCGCGCACTCAATGCAATTTCCTTTACTGTCGCAGAAGGAAAATTAGCTGCCGTTATTGGTTCAAATGGTGCAGGTAAGACAACGTTGATGCGCACGCTCTCCGGCTTAAAATCTGCAGCAAGTGGTGAGGCAACTTGGCTGGGTCACAATCTTCTGCACGGAAAGCCTGAACACCATGTTCGTAACGGCGTTTCACATGTATCTGAAGGCAAATCTGTAATTGCTCAATTAACTGTTGAAGAAAATCTTGACCTAGGTGCACTGTGGCGTCGCAATAGCAGCGAAGCAAAGGCAACTAAGAAAGAAGTGTTTGCACTTTTTCCAAGACTTGAGGAACGTCGCAAGCAACTATCAGACACACTCTCTGGTGGCGAACGGCAGATGCTAGCAATCGGCCGGGCATACATGTCACGCCCACAATTGCTTTTACTCGATGAACCATCACTTGGATTAGCTCCACTTGTTGTCGAGCAGATTTTCCAATCCATTCGCCAGATTGTTGACACCATGGGTGTCACTGTTGTTCTTGTAGAACAGAATGCAATGGGAGCGTTAAAAATTGCAGATTACGGCGTAGTTCTCAATTTGGGAACGATTGCTGCAACTGGAAAAGCTTCTGACCTCATCGCCGACCCTGCAGTTCGCGCTGCCTACTTGGGTTACTAGGGGAGGCGACTATGAATCAATTTCTAGATATGGTGATGATTGGAGTTAGTGCCGCCTCAATCTATTCCTTGATGGCAATTTCAATGGTTTTGGTGTGGCGTTCTACTCGGGTAGTCAACTTTGCTCAAGCAGGTATGGCACTTCTTTCTGCGTATATCGGCTACGAACTAGTGGCACGCATTGGCAATTTCTGGATAGCGCTACCTCTTGCGATGGTTCTAGGTGCAGCATTTAGCGCGCTTATTGAATTTACTTTGATGCGCACATTGCTCAAGCACAGTAGCCAGGGTCCGATCGCTGCGATCGCTCCGATTATTGCAACGCTTGGACTCCTTGGACTTATTCGCGCAAGCATTGGGTTTATTTGGGGGCATGCAGATGTCCAGCTCGAAGCGCCTCTATCTAAAGTTGGCTACAAATTTGGCGATACAACAATTGTCATGAGTCCGATGAGCCTCTTTGTTCTACTATTCGTGATCACGTTGATGATCATCGTCAGCGTTATATTCCAAAAGACAAATATTGGTCTTGCTCTTCGCGCATCAGCCTATGCGCCTGAGATCGCACAACTTGCCGGAATTCGGGTCTCGGGTATTCGCACACTTGGTTGGGCAATCGCCGGTGCAGCAGGTGCGGCCGCAGGAATCTTGCAGACCGTCAATGGAAACGGTGCACTTTCACCCGAATCTCTGGAATTTAGTTTGCTTCTAGTCTTTGGATTTATCGCCGCAGTTATAGGTGGACTCGAATCTCTTCCTGGTGCGGTTCTCGGAGCGCTAGTCCTTGGATTAGTTCTGGCGTTTGTTCAAATTTATATCAGCGGTGCACTCGTCTTCATCGTTGCATTCTTGGTGCTGCTTGTTGTGCTGATTTTGCGTCCGCAAGGATTCCTTGGTGCAAAGGCAGGTCGCCGTGCTTAAAAAACACCCACTCGTGACCTTTATCTTCTTTGGATTCGTTCTATTTTTAATCAGTAATCGACTCGATGAATTACGCGTCTATCAAGGTGCGACTGTTGCCGTTTACGCAATTGGTATCGCATCACTTATTCTTCTCATCGGTTACTCCGGACAAGTTTCATTGGGACATGGTGCACTTCTTGCAATCGGTGGATATGCAGCCGCACTCGCCCGCATTCACTATGAAGCTCCAGTGTGGTTAACGTTTGTTGTTGCAGTTTTAGCGGCCGCAATTGGGGGAGCACTTCTTGGATTAGCTGCGGCACGTTTAAGTGGGCCCTATTTAGCAGGTACAACGCTGGCACTTGCTATCGGTCTACCTTCGATCGCCAATCAATTTACAATTTTGGGTGGCGAGCAAGGACTTTTCTTTGATATCGGATTGCCTCCGGCATCTCTTGGTGAAGATTTCACCCAGTACAAGTGGTATTTCTGGATCAGTTGGTCAGTGGCCCTAATTGCACTGTACTGGTTACGAAATGTTATGAATTCACGTTATGGCCGTAGTTGGCGCGCAGTCCGCAGTAACGATGTTGCGGCAGAACTTGCAGGGATACACGTAGGTCGTAATAAAGTCCTAGCTTTTACGATCAGCGCAGGCTTAGCAGGCTTGGCTGGCGCTCTTTTGGCAATGACAGTGAGCCTAGTTTCACCTGGAGTATTCCCTCTGGCCCTCTCATTTTCTTTGGCGACAGGCGCAGTCCTCTCTGGCGTAACCACCCTCGGAGGCGTCATGATTGGCTCAGTGACACTGGTGGCCATCCCTGAGATTGCCCTAGCGATAGCCAATCGCTATGGATCAGAGACGATCACTACAAACTTGCCAGGACTGTTGGTAA
>JBEANF010000035.1:0-34433 GCA_041165585.1 Actinomycetota bacterium
CATAGGCAACCATGTCGATCATTGTGCTTCCTACTACGACAACATGTGGTTGCTGTGACATTTATTCTCCTAGCGACACGCAGAAATTTAATTCATCCGCTCTAGACGGCAATGTACTCCAGGAGATAGGTTATCTGCAATCGTTATCAGTAATGATTTTTATCCGACAAGGAGGCCGGAATTGTCCACTGTAACAATTACCGATGTCGCTAAACATGTCGGTGTTTCGGTAGCAACAATTTCGCGCTACCTCAGTGGATTTACCGTCAGAAACCAAGAACAAATTCGTGAAGCAATTATTGAATTAAATTATCGACCAAGTGCTGCTGCAAGAAATCTTAAATCTGGCCGCACGGGCATCATCGCGATAGTTGTTCCAGATATTACGAACCCATTCTTTGCATCAATTGTTGAAGGAGCAGAGAGTGCAGTCGGTGATGATCGCATGATCCTCTTAGTAAATACTGGCGATTCGCGTGGACGAGAAGAGAAAGCGCTGAGTCAACTCTTTGGTCGAGTTGATGGAGTGATTATGGCGCCGTTGACTGAAGACGAGCAGAGCCCATCGTTCTTTAGTCAGTTCGGTCTGCCTATCGTTTTTGTCGATCGAGTTACTAAAGATGGCGAAAGGTTTAGTTCGGTGCTGACAGATAATGTAAAAGGCGCTGAGATTGCAACCGATTACTTGATCAGTCTGGGGCACTCCAAGATAGCGATGATAGGTGGTCCACTCAGCACAACGCCTGGAAAGCGACGTGCCGACGGCTATCACAAGGGACTTCGCAGTGCGGCTATAGATATACCTACCTATTACTTTGCTGAATCTGATTTCTCCGAAGCTGGGGGATATGCTGCAATGTGCCAACTGTTGGAGAGCGATCAGCCTCCAACTGCAGTTTTTGTGGCAAATAATCTGATGACAATGGGGGCTCTTCACGCGCTTCGGGATCGCGGCGTGAGTGTGCCAGATCAAATATCGATCATCGGCTTTGATGATCTCGAGTTTGCAGAGCTCATTAATCCACCACTTACTGTCATCGCCCGAGATGCGCGCCTTCAGGGGTCGCAGGCGATGGAGTTAATGATTAAGCATCTCAACGACGGGGCAAGTACCCCACCTCAGCATTCAATGGTCGATGTACAGCTTGTTGAGAGAGGATCGTGTGCGGCTCCCCGGGAGTCGCAAAAGATCCGCTCCAACAAGACGGACCGTTGAATAAATGAGTGATCACTCAAATAACTAAAAGGAGAAATACCGAATGCAGAAGAAACGTCTAGGGCGTTGGGGAGTACTTGCACTTGCTGCAACCCTAACTGCCACAGTTGTTACCGGATGCGGTAGCGACAGCGAAGATGCAGCGTCAACAGCTGAAGGCACTATCGGCATTGCCTATAGCCTCGGTGGACGCGATGTCCCAGGATTTAACCAGCTTGCATATATTGGCGTTGAGCCATTGCTTGCTGCAAACCCAAATCTTGAACTCATTGAGTCACAAGATAACCCAACAGCTACAGATGATCAGCGCGCCGAGCGTCTGCGTCTGATGGCTCAGAAGGGTGCTAACCCAATCGTTGTAGTTGGCTTCACATATGCAGCAGCGCTTGGAAAGGTCGCTCCAGAATTTCCAGAAATTCAATGGGGAATCGTGGATGATTCATCTGTAACAGCAGATAACGTCCATAGCATTGTCTTCAAGGAAGAAGAAGGCTCATACCTAGTTGGTGTAGCTGCAGCCTTGAAGAGCAAGTCAGGAAACGTTGGATTTATCGGTGGTGTTAACAC
Organism: Actinomycetota bacterium; assembly: GCA_041165585.1. Classification (GTDB taxonomy): domain Bacteria; phylum Actinomycetota; class Actinomycetes; order Nanopelagicales; family Nanopelagicaceae; genus Planktophila. The sequence continues at coordinate 1,784 of JBEANF010000035.1, forward strand.
TCCACTCATCGCCAAGTTCGAGGCTGGCTTCATTGCAGGTGCTAAGGCTGTCAACAGCAAGATCAAGATTCAGTCAACCTACATTAGCAACTTCCCAGATTTCTCAGGATTTAACGATCCTGCAAAGGGATATGAAGCAGCTAAGGGAATGTACGAGAACGGTGCAGATGTTGTTTATGCAGCAGCTGGCGGAACCGGTACTGGTATGCACAAGGCTGCATCAGAGCTCGGTAAGTGGTCGATCGGTGTAGATGCTGACGAAGCAACCTACCCAGCACACGCTGACTACGTATCAACAATTCTTACCTCAATGCTCAAGCGCGTTGATGTTGGAGTTGAAGCATTCGTTAAGGATGCACTCGCTGGAACACCTACTGCAGGAGTAAAGACCTGGGGTATTGCTGAAGGCGGTGTTGGATACACAACTACAGGAGGATACATCGATGACATCACGTCAAAGATTGATGAATTCTCTGCAAAGATCGCCTCAGGCGAAGTTGTAGTACCAACAGAACCAACAAAGTAATAGAAGAATAGAGAGGCGGGGTGCGTTACTTGCATGAGGTGCGCACCCCGCACTCGTAATTTATTGAGAAAAGAGCATCGTGGGAAATATTCTGGAAGTAGCAGGAGTAGAGAAGAAATACCCTGGCGTCATTGCAAATCGTGATGTCTCTCTTCTCGTGCGAGAAGGCTCGATCCACGCCATCATTGGTGAAAATGGTGCAGGAAAGTCCACGCTGATGAAGACTCTTTACGGATTGATTCGTCCGGATTTAGGATCAATCAAAGTCTTTGGCCAAGAGGTCTCTCTGAAATCTCCACAAGATGCAATCGCGTTAGGCATTGGAATGGTGCATCAGCACTTTAAATTGGCCGATAATGCCACAGTATTAGAAAATGTGATTTTGGGAAGTGAACCATCACGATTTGGCTTTGTAGTCAAATTCGATGAGGCACGTAAAAAACTCCTGGAAATTGCAGAGACTTACCACTTAGATATTGATCCGGATGAGTCGCTGTCAAATCTCGGCGTAGGCGAACGTCAGCGAGTTGAGATAGCAAAGGTTCTATTTCGTGGCGCAAAAATTCTGATCCTAGATGAGCCAACTGCTGTCCTAGTGCCTCAAGAAGTGAGTGAGCTATTTGATAATTTGAGAGATTTGGTGAATAAAGGACTAACAGTGCTCTTTATCTCCCATAAGCTCGATGAGGTGCTTTCAATCGCTGATGACATCACCATAATGCGTCAAGGAACAACTGTTGTGACCAAGAAACCAGCAGAAACAAATAAGAAAGAGCTTGCTGAGTTAATGGTTGGTGGAGAACTTCCTCGACCTATTGCTGGAATTCAGAAGAGGAGTTCAGAGAGTATCCTAAGTATTAAGGGTGCTTCATATTCGCGATTTGATGGAAGAGAAATTCTCCATAACCTCAACCTTGATCTTCATGGTGGAGAAATTCTTGGATTGGCAGGTGTAGAAGGAAATGGACAGAGCGAACTCATCGAGTTGATCATGGGTTTGCTTTCTCCTTCAACGGGAAGCGTGGAAGTTTTAGGATTGGATACATCTACAACACAGACACGCGACATACGAAATGCAGGTGTTGGCTACATCCCTCAGGATCGTCAGCGCGATGGCTTGCTCATGTCGGCTCCACTTTGGGAGAACAGGATCCTTGGCCATCAGTTTGCAACCCCGATGGCGCGAGGTATCTGGATTAACAAAAATGCTGCAGCCCAAGATTCCAAACGCGTAGTTGAGGAGTTTGATGTTAGAACTCCCGGTGTCAATGTTTTGGCTAGTGCGCTCTCGGGTGGGAATCAACAGAAATTTATCGTTGGTCGAGAACTCAGCGGAGCACCTAAGTTGATTATTGCCGCTCAACCAACTCGCGGTGTGGACGTGGGTGCACAAGCGATTATCTGGGATCACTTGATGAAGGCGCGATCTTCCGGTGCAGGCATTCTTCTCATTTCTGCAGATTTGGAAGAACTTTTCTCACTATCTGATCGCATCGCTGTGATTTACAGCGGCTCAATCGTTTCAGTACTTGATCCATCTATGACAAGTCCAGAAGATCTGGGTCTAGCAATGACTGGGGCAAAGACCGCATGAAAAAAGATAAAGTATTCTGGGCAACAGTCGCACCGCTTGCGGCAGTCCTTAGCGCACTACTCTTAGTTTCTATAATCCTTTCTCTACAAGGTGCTAATCCAATAGAGATTTTCCAGGTCATGATTTCTTATGGATTTGATCCTCGCAATTTAGTTTCAGAACTCAATCAAACTGTTGCTTACTATCTAGCTGGCGTTGCAGCTGCTATCGGATTTAAGATGTTGCTCTTTAATATTGGCATTGATGGCCAATATCGGATGGGTGCCTTTTTTGGCGCAGTCGTAGGTGCGGCCGTGAGTCTGCCGCCTGTACTGCACGTTCTTTTGATCGTTATCACTGCAATGCTCGCGGGCGGACTATGGGCATCGATTGCAGGTTATCTCAAGGTACGACGCGGAGTTTCTGAGGTAATCAGCAATATTATGCTCAATTTTATTGCCGCAGCGATAATTGCCTTTTTACTGGGTGAAGATCTACTGGGAATTCTGCCTGAGGGCTCACAGAATGTTCAGACTCGGCCAATTCCGCTAAGCGGTCAGCTACCAACTTTTAAGATGTTTAATGGAGAAGTTTATTCATTCCTCTTCGTTGCGATTCTTGTTGGCGTTGCGTACTGGATAATGCTTAACAAAACGGTCTTTGGATTTAATTTGCGTGCAACCGGATTGTCATTCCGTGCCGCACGTTCCAGTGGTGTTAATGCCCCAGGAATGATTTTCGTGACCACCGTTCTTTCAGGTGCAATCGCTGGATTGGTTGGATTGGGAACTCTGCTCTCTGATACTTACTCCTACAGCATGGCATTTCCATCAGGATTTGCCTTCACTGGGCTCTCGTTAGCTCTGCTGGGGCGAAATCATCCTGTAGGAATTTTCTTTGCCGCATTTTTGTGGTCATTCCTTGAAAGATCAGCTCCTGTACTTGAGTACGAAGGTGTACCCCCTGAAATCGTAATCGTAATGCAGGGAACGATTGTCCTGGCAATTGTGATCGCATATGAAGTGGTCGCTCGAATCAATCTTCGTCAACAGCAGCGTGCTGTGGGACGGGTAAATGTGGAACTTGTGAGCGATAAGGAGGTCAAATAATGGCTACTGACACCAAAAAGGAAGTCAAGCCTGCAGGTAAAGTCAAAACTTTCTTTAAGTCTCCCGCACGAATTACCATTTTTATTGCAGTGATCTTTTTTGTCCTTGCTCTAGTAGAAAGTTTGACAGGCTCTACAGATATCTCTTCACCAGGAACATCAGGAGCAACGCTTCGCTTTGCAATCCCATTGTTAATGGCAGGATTAGGTGGATTGTGGGCTGAACGTGCCGGTGTTATTAATATCGGCCTTGAGGGAATGATGATCGTTGGCACCTGGACAGCAGCTTGGTTCGGCTATCAACATGGACCACTCATGGGTTTTGTTGCAGCGGCCATCTTTGGTCTTGCTTCGGGATTTTTCCATGCCATTCTTACTGTAAAGATTGGAATTGATCAGGCAGTCTCGGGTCTGGCAATTAATCTAATTGCTGCAGGCGGAGCACGATATCTATCAGGTGTTTTCTTCCCTCCAGTTGGAGGAGATCGAACCGTTTCTCCACCAGTTGATGCCTTCCCAACTTTTACAATTCCAATCATCGCTCCAATTCTTGAGAAGATTGATGCTCAAGACATCTTCTTCATCTCAAACCTTGCAGGCATTCTTCACGGGTTGACTAAGGATCTCTCTCTGGTGACAGTAGCCCTACTTTTATTAGTGCCATTGACCTCATGGATTTTATGGAGGAGTAAGTTTGGTCTGCGCATGCGTTTTTCGGGAGAGAATCCTGTTGCTGCAGAATCACTAGGTATCAACGTCTACCGAATCAGATATATTGCTATATCTATCTCAGGAATGCTTGCATCTCTCGGTGGAGCTTATTTGGCGCTAGTTGCATCATCTGTCTACCGTGAGGGTCAAACTGCTGGACGAGGCTTCATCGGTTTGGCAACGGTTATTTTTGGTAACTGGAAGCCAAGTGGAGTATTTGCTGGTTCGATTCTCTTTGGCTTCACGGACGCACTTCGAGTTCGCCAAAGTGAATCTGTGATGTCATTAATTTTGGTGGCAGGAATAATTGCAATGCTCCTATCTATCTACTACTCGATTTCACGTAAATGGAAGCCAGGTGCAATCTCAGCAGCACTAGCTCTTGTGGCATGGTGGATTCATCAGCGCGTAGATGTTATTCCTCAGGAATTTGTCACAGTATTTCCTAACTTTGCGACTCTTATTGTGTTGACTTTCCTAGCGCAACGTCTTACCCCACCCGCCATGGCAGGAATGCCGTATCGACGCGGTTCGGAATAGATAGGTAGTTCATGAGCATTCATTGGGATACTCCTGTCCTTTCAAGTGTGCAAGAAGTTGTGAAGTCGGCCCAGCTCGTTGGCATCAACTACAATAAGATCACTGAAGTTGCAGACTGGATGGCTTATGAAGAGTTTGCAAAGCCGGATGGCTCAATGCTCTTCGATTTTGGTAATGATCCAGATTTCTTGATGGACTTCACTCTAGTTGTAAATACGATGAACTTTGCATTCACTGATTTTTCAACTGGAGTGAAGTTTGAAACAGATTACATGGGTAGGCGTTGGTGTGATTCTGAAGCGATGTTGGCATGCCTCCATCGGGCCATCAATTCTGGAATTCCATTCTTTAGTGGCGAATATCTAGCAAAAGTCACAAGGAAAGATCTGGAATCGGTATTTTCGGGCACAATTGAGATGCCAATGCTCGATGAACGAGTCACTCTCTTTAACGAAGTTGGTCGTATCCTGGTAGATAAATATCAGGGCCGATATTCCACCTTTGTCCGCTCTTGCGCCCCTCGCCTTTATGCCAACGGTGATGGCCTGCTTGAGCGTTTAACTACTGAATTTTCTCGCTTTCGCGATGTGAGTATCTATAACGGCTCTGAAGTTCACATCTACAAATTGGCTCAACTTGGAATTTGGGGAATGCACTTGGCTCTATCGCCACGAGGTGCCTGGAAGCTAGAGGATGCAGATAACCTCACGGCTTTTGCAGATTACATTGTTCCAGTTGGACTTCGCGTGATGCGGATTTTTGAATATACCCCAGAACTTGAGAAGCAGATCAATAGCTTGGTAGAGGTTCTGCGCAATAGCCAGGCAGAGATTGAACTTCGCGCTAGCTCAATTTATGTTATCGCAAAGCTCACTGAAGAAATTAATAATCGACGTCCTGGATTAGAACCACTCTTACAGCCGCAAGTTGATTTTAGATTCTGGAAGACCTATCACGCTACCCATTGGCCACACCACTTAACAAAGACTGTGATGTATTGATAATGAAGATCTATTTTGCAGGTCCACTCTTTACTCCTTATGAGCGTTCATATATTGATCAATGCGCCAAACGAATGCGTGATGCTGGAATGGAAGTTTTTGTTCCTCACGAAATCCCACTGCCAGATCCAGTAACTCCTAAATTCATCTTCGATACCGATGCGCGCGAGGTACTAAGTGCAAATGTTGTACTTGCTCTTCTGGATGGCCCCATGGTCGATGATGGAACAGCAAATGAGATCGGAATTTTCTGGGCAGAGATGCGCCATGATAAAAGTAAGAAAGGAATCATCGGTTTAGTCACCGATACTCGTGTGATTCGTGATCGAAATATGATTGATGGAAAGGGCATCAATCTCTTTGTTCGTGGATGTGTTGAAGATGCAGGGCATGTTGTAGATAGTTTTGATAAAGCGTTCGACATTCTGCTCAAGTGGCAGCAAGAAATAGACTCCTAATTTTCTAGTCTATTTTTAAATCAGAGAAAAAGAGAGAAACTGAGGAAGTCTTGGCTGGGTCTTACGCCTCAATAATGCGCAAACCTCACGCTGCATCAACATTTGGATTCGGAGCAGTTGGACGAATTCCGATGGCGATGAATACTGTGGCAATCGTCTTCCTTGTCTCAGATTTCAGGGATTCTTTCGCCTTAGCTGGCCTGACATCTGCATTTTATACGCTATCGGGAGCAATCTTTAGTCCGCGGGTTGGTCGCTTGGCAGATCAATATGGAACTCGACCTGTGCTGCTTCCAATTACTGCAATCAATGTGGTTGCAACGCTCGGACTGCTCTACTTCATCGATCATTCCACGATTGGACTCTTAATTCTGGCCGCTATCTGTGGTGGAACTTTTCCTAACTTTGGCAGCTACACACGAACGCGCTGGAGCAGATCAATTGATAACCAGAAAGAATTAGGATCTGCGCTCTCACTCGAATCTGTCTTTGACGAGACTGCCTTCGTTGTAGGTCCAGCGCTGGCGGGTTTTCTCTTCTCTTTATATGGATCGCATTCCCCATTGTTGGCTGGATTAGTTTTTCTCGCTATTGGTGGCGTGGGACTTGCGATAACAAGTACTGATCACGGTGGATTTGAACGCGTGCACGATGATCACAATCGTGGAATTCTCGCCATCCCTTATGTGAAATCTCTATTACTTTCACTCATTGCGTTAGGACTACTGTTCGGTTCTAACTTTGTCGTGATTCTCGCAGTTGCAAAAGAGGGTGGAAGAGCAGCCGATGGCGGATTATGGGTTGGACTTTATCCTTTAGGAAGTACTGTCTCTGGTCTCATTTATGGATTTATTCATTGGAAAATTTCCAGCTCTTTGCGCTATTCAGCGTCTTTAGCTGTAATGACCATATGTACTTCAGGAATTTTATTCTTCCAAGATTTAGACACGATTGTCTTCTGGATCATCATCTCTGGCATCGCCATAGGTCCAGCCCTGATTTCGGCCAATGCATTTATGAAAGAACTAGTCCCCTTCAGTCGACTCAACGAATCCTTTGCCTACCTCAGCGCTGCCCTTTCAATTGGGATTACATTAGGCAGCACAATTAGTGGGCTAATCGTTCAATCTTTTGATGGCTGGAAGGGCTTCTATTTCATGACAGCGGCCACCGCACTTGCCACACTTATCTCATGTTTTGGGTGGGGTTTCCATAAAGATGAGGCAAGAAAGGAGCAGGCATGAAAGTCATTCTTGATACAGATCCAGGAATTGATGATGCACTAGCGCTGATTTTGCTCAAGGCAATGCCAGAAGTATCTCTGCAAGCAATCACTGTGACACATGGAAATACAACAGTTGAAAAATGCACAACGAACGCATTAAAGCTCGTTGAACTTCTTGGATTAACTGATGTTCCTGTTGCCATGGGAGCAACTGGGCCGCTCGTTAAGAACTTATCCATAGCCGAGGAGACTCATGGTGATACCGGTCTAGGTCACACGGTTTTGCCAGAGCCACAGACGAAGATTTCAGGTACAAACGCCGCCAATCTCATCATCGAAATTGTTAATGCAAATCCGGGAGAAATCACGATTCTCTGTATTGGCCCAGTAACAAATCTTGCACTAGCGCTATTAAAAGACCCATCTCTGCGTAAGAAGATTAAGAACGTTGTTTCGATGGCAGGATCTATCCATTATCCGGGAAACGCAACACCATCATCGGAATACAACGTCTTCTGTGACCCAGAGAGTTATGACATTTTGCTGCGTTCGGGAATAGATCTCACAATTGTTCCGCTTGATGTTACTTACCAATGTCTCTTTACTAAATCCCATATGGAACGTCTCTCCGATGTCCGTGAGGATATTCGAACATTTATTGATCGTTCAACCTCTTTCTATATGGAGTTTCATGCCGAATATCAGGGCATTCAAGGATGTGCCATTAATGACCCATTAGCTGCGGCATTGTTGGTAAATCCCGATCTTGTTTCTTACCGCGATTACTATGTAGATATTGAACTGCGTGGTGAATTTACAACAGCAAAACTATCTGCCGATCACTTCAAAGCATCTGGCAATGCACCAAATGCCAAGGTTGCGATGGAGGTAGATGTAGAAGCATTTATGGACTTCTTTATTGAAAGGGTTAAGGCTCTATGAGTCTCCTGCAGCACCATATTCACCTTAAAGAAGGCGACGTGGGTGAATATGTCTTACTGCCGGGTGATCCGGGCCGCGCTGAGATTATTGCTCGCCATTTTGAAAATGCAGTCCATGTTGCAACTAACCGTGAATATGTTACTTACACCGGTTATCTAGACGGCGTAAAAGTATCAGTTACTTCAACCGGTATCGGTTGCCCATCGTCTGCGATTGCACTGGAAGAGCTAGTTCGGGTTGGAGCAAAGACTTTTATCCGAGTCGGAACGTCAGGTTCAATTCAACCTGGTACAAAGTCAGGTGAGCTTGCAATAGTAAGCGGAGCAATTCGTGATGAAGGAACTTCACTGCACTACATGCCTGTGGACTTCCCAGCAGTTGCTCATTATGAGGTTGTGCAAGCGCTTCGATCGGCTGCTACGCGAAAGGGATTACCATTTCGTGTTGGAATTTCTCAATCAAAAGATTCGTTCTATGGAGAAGTTGAACCCGAACACTCAGGGGTGACGCAGCGACTTCTAGATCGCTGGAAGGCGTGGGAGATCGGTGGAGCAATCTGCTCAGAGATGGAAGCATCTACTCTCTTTGTTCTTGCCTCTATGCTTCGAGTTCGTGCTGGTGGAATCATGGTGATGCATGGCGAAGGCGAACTCGGATCGCTGGAGCCACTGATTGAGACAGCAGTTTTGGCGTTACGTGAGTTAATCAAAGGAGATCAGAATGCTCAACGATGAGAAGCAATATCACATTCAATTGAAGAAAGGTGATGTTGGAAAGTACGTTCTCTTGCCGGGAGATCCGGGTCGCTGTGAACCGATCGCGGCTCTATTTGATAATCCAGTGCACGTTGCATCAAATCGTGAATACAACACATACACCGGCTACCTCGATGGCATAAAAGTATCTGTTACTTCAACCGGTATCGGCTGCCCATCTGCTGCTATTGCCCTCGAGGAACTAGTGCGTGTAGGCGCTGATACCTTTATTCGCGTTGGAACTTCTGGCCATATTCAGCCAGATAGCGTCTCTGGTGAACTTGCGATTATCTCCGCGGCAATTCGTGATGAAGGAACATCCAAGCATTACATGCCAATCGAGTTTCCAGCCGTTGCCGATATCGATCTAGTAATGGCGCTTAAGAGAGCGGCAGAGAAAAATGGCGCTCGATATCGAATTGGGATTACACAGTCTAAAGATTCGTTCTATGGTCAGCACGAGCCAGAGCGCATGGGAGTTGCTGCAGATCTTCTCAATCGCTGGAAAGCGTGGGAGATCGGCGGAGCAATCTGTTCAGAGATGGAAGCATCTGCTCTCTTTATTATTGCATCCATGCTACGCGTCCGTGCAGGTGGCGTGATGATGGTGCATGCAAAAGAGCCGATGCCACCACTGGATATCTTGTTAAATACCTCAATCGATGCCTTGCGCGAAATTATCGCCTTCGATAAAGCAAATGGCCGCGCTGTAAATTAAGCATTACCGGCTTTCTCTACTGCATCGAGCATCATGGACCAAAATTTGTCGTAATCTAGCTCGAGAGCAACATCGACATTAGCGTTACCGCCGCTACGGTTGTAAATATCTACAACCGTCGCTCCTCGAGTGAATTTCCCATTGAGTTCAATCTCCACGTTACAGCGACGAGTCTTAACAACGCTGCGATCAATCAAGAGCGCGACGGCAACTGGATCATGAAGCGGTGGGTCTGGCATCTCAAAGACATCGTTATAGGTTGAGGCAAAGAATTTAAGCAGCCCAATGACAGTGGTCGATAGGCCTGTACCCATTGCTGCTAATTTCTCAAAAATCGGTCTTGTTACCAGCGCCTGATGAGTAACATCTAGGCCGCACATAGTCAGTCGAATTCCTGATTTCATCACAACATCAGCTGCTTCAGGATCCATCCAGATATTGAATTCGGCGTATGGCGTGCGGTTTCCACGAGAGGCGCTACCTCCCATAAATACGATCTCTGCCACATTGCCTCGTAATTCAGGATAGAGCTTGAGAAAGAGGGCGATATTGGTAAGTGGCCCTGTAGCAACGAGAGTTACTTTCTCTGGATGTTCTCGCACCACTTTTGCGATGAGATCCACACCTGAAATCTTCTCAAGTTCAAATGCTGGTGGGGGAAGTGGGGCACCATCAAGTGCTGTCTCACCATGAATATCGGTTGCAGCTTCGATATAGCCGAGAATCGCATTTCCGGCACCTTCTGCAACTGGCACATTGATCTTTGCGAGGGCACAGATAGAAAGTGCATTCTGTGTCACTTTGGCAATGATGCCGTTACCTGAGACAGTAGTAATCGCAAGAAGATTAATTGCCGGATTATGGGCTGCCAAAATCATGGCAAGTGCATCATCGTGGCCTGGGTCGCAGTCAAGAACTATCGGTGTTGGCTTCATACGTTGAGTTTAACTAAAAAGGGACTTCTCAGTAAGAGGTAACAAGGTTAAGATAGGCAGATGTCTGTAAGCGTCAGCTCCCTCACTGATGGCTCTCTATCATCAATCAAGGGATTTCTTAGAACGCTTCCTCCTGTCGATCAAGTAGGAGCTGATGCACGCGCTGCCATGCTTGGAACTCGAAGCATTAAAACTGCAAGCAAAAAATGGGCGATCGATATGGCAATTAGCATGATCGATTTAACAACTCTTGAAGGCGCAGATACCGATGGAAAAGTAAAAGCGATTTGCAACAAAGCAATTCGTCCAGATCCAACTGATCCATCTGTTCCTCACGTTGGAGCAATTTGTGTTTACAACGACATGGTGAGCATTGCACGTAAACATTTGGATGAAAGTGGTGGAAGCGATATTCCGGTTGCAGCAGTATCGACTGCATTTCCATCTGGACGAGCATCACTTGAAGTAAAAGAGCGCGATACAAAAGATGCCATCGCCAATGGAGCCACTGAGATCGATATGGTGATTGATCGCGGCGCCTTTCTCTCAGGAGACCTCGAAAAGGTTTATAGTGAAATCGTTTACATTAAATCCCTATGCGCAGATAAGGCGCACCTCAAGGTCATTCTTGAAACTGGCGAGCTAGTTACCTATGACAATGTTCGCAAGGCAAGCTTCTTAGCCATGGCAGCCGGAGCTGATTTCATCAAGACGAGCACAGGCAAGGTCGCCCCAGCCGCTACCGCCCCAGTAGTTCTTGTGATGCTTGAGGCTGTTCGCGACTTTTATCAAATGACTGGAGTTCGCATCGGCGTTAAGCCAGCCGGTGGAATTCGTACGACAAAGGATGCGATCAAACAATTAGTTCTTGTTAAAGAGACAGCCGGAGATGATTGGCTTAACCCTGAGCTATTTCGTATCGGTGCCAGCGCACTCCTAAATGACCTATTACTGCAGCGACAGAAGCTAACTTCCGGCCACTATGGCGGAGCAAATTACGTGACGCTAGATTAAGTGGAGGAATAGATAATGACATTTGAGTATTCCAGCGCACCTGAATCTAAGGCGATTGTCACAATTGACCCCGTATACAAGCTCTTCATCGGCGGAAAATTTGTCGCACCAAAATCTGGAAAGACATTTACAACTGTAAATCCTGCAACTGAAGAGGTCTTAGCCAAGATCGGCTACGGTGAGAAAGCAGATGTAGATAAGGCTGTTAAGGCAGCACAAGAAGGACTCAAAGTCTGGTCAAAGATGGCTCCATCAGAGCGTGGTAAGTATCTCTATCGTATTGCGCGCATCATGCAAGAGCGTGCTCGCGAATTTGCTGTTCTTGAAACTATTGATAATGGAAAGCCAATTCGCGAAACACGAGATATTGATATTCCACTGTCTGCCGCACACTTTTTCTACCATGCCGGATGGGCAGACAAATTAGAGCATGCAGGTCTTGGATCTAATCCAAAACCTTACGGCGTTGTCGGGCAGATCATTCCTTGGAACTTCCCATTATTGATGCTTGCATGGAAAGTCGCCCCAGCACTTGCAACAGGAAATACCGTCGTATTAAAACCAGCAGAGACTACTCCTCTTACGGCACTTCTCTTCGCTCAAGTCTGTCAGCAAGCAGAACTTCCAGCAGGTGTTGTCAATATCGTTACCGGTGATGGTGCAACAGGCGCTGCGATCGTTAACCACCCAGGAATAAATAAGATTGCATTCACAGGTTCGACTGATGTTGGAAAACTTATTGCCCGTTCTGTTGCCGGAACTGGCAAGGGTCTTACCCTCGAACTTGGCGGAAAAGGTGCAAACATTGTCTTTGAGGATGCTCCGCTAGATGAGACTGTCGAAGGAATTATCAACGGAATCTTCTTCAATCAGGGCCATGTCTGCTGCGCTGGTTCACGATTGCTTGTTCAAGAAAATATCCAAGATGAACTACTTGAAAAGCTTAAACGTCGCATGTCTCAGATTCGCTTGGGAGACCCATTAGATAAGAACACTGACATTGGCGCAATTAACTCGCGTGAGCAGTTAGCAAAAATCACTGAACTAGCGATGTCGGGAGATACAGAGGGAGCTGAAAGATTCTCAGCTCCGTGCACTCTCCCTGCCAAGGGTTTCTGGTATCCACCAACATTCTTTACTGGTGTTACACAAGCACATCGAATTGCGCGTGAAGAGATCTTCGGACCTGTGCTTTCAGTAATCTCATTTAGAACTCCACAGGAGGCGATCGAGAAAGCAAATAACACTCCGTATGGACTTTCAGCTGGAGTCTGGACAGATAAGGGCTCGCGCATCCTGTGGACTGCAAAGCACCTGCGTGCAGGAGTTATTTGGGCAAATACCTTTAATAAGTTTGATCCGGCTAGCCCATTTGGTGGTTACAAGGAATCAGGTTGGGGCCGCGAAGGTGGTCGCCACGGACTTGCTGCTTATTTGAAGGGGGCAAAGTAATGTCGAATTCAAAGTCACGTATTGATGTGAAGAAGACCTACAAACTCTTTATTGGAGGAGCGTTCCCGCGCAGCGAATCTGGACGCACCTATGAAGTGAAAGATTCCAAGGGAAATTTCGTCGCTAACCCATCTCTTGCATCACGCAAAGATCTACGCGATGCAGTCGTTGCAGCACGCAGTGCCTTTGGCGGATGGTCCTCAGCAACAGCATTTAACCGTGGGCAAATTCTCTATCGCATAGCAGAGATTATGGAAGGTCGCAGCGCACAATTTATCGATGAGATAGTCGCTCTTGAAGGCGTTACTCCTACAGCGGCAAAGAAGCAGGTAGAGGAAGCGATCGATCTGTGGGTCTGGTACTCAGGATGGTGTGACAAGATCGGCTCTATCTACGGCTCCACTAACGCAGTATCTGGCTCTTTCTACAACTTCACCATTCCAGATTCACTTGGCGTTGTTGCAATATTTGCTCCAGCTAAACCATCACTACTTGGACTTGTTCACTCACTTGCACCAGTTCTTGCTGGTGGAAATACAGCTGTAGTTATCGCCAGCGAGAAATATCCGCTGAGCGCTATCACTTTAAGTGAAGCCCTTGGCACAAGTGACGTTCCCGCGGGAGTAGTTAACATTCTTACTGGATCTGCTGCCGAGTTGGCTCCTTGGGCTGCATCTCACATGGATATAGATGGCATCGATGCTTCAGGTTTATCTTCAGCGCAGGAGAAAGAGATCCGCATCGCGGGTGCAGACAACCTCAAGCGCATCTCAACATTTAAAGATGGAGCTAGCCCACAGCACGTTCTTGCATTTATGGAGAATAAGACTGTCTGGCACCCAATCGGGGTTTAACGCTTAGAAGAAATTGTTTCTAGCCAGAGTGAAATCATGGCTGGAACATCTACCTTCATGGCAACCTGAACGTTTGGCGCTTTAGCGTGAGTTGATTCGGGTTCTTCATCTTTCCACTCACGGCGATCGCAGAGTGTCATACCGCGGCTTGGACCGAAAGTTGTATCCACAACAACTTTAAAAGTTTCATAGCTAGATAGTTCGGGACGAATTGCAGTAGCGACTGCACCATAATCTCCGAGAGTCACATCATGGCCCACTTGCTTGATGAAGTGTTCAATTAACCGTCCGGCAAAAGTTGTGCACTCTGTACCTTCTGCAATCAGAGCTGCAGCTTGGGCTGCTGTTACACGAGGTTCCATAAAGACATCAAGTCCATACATCGTGATGGGAACACCCGAACTAAAGACAATCGCTGCAGCTTCAGGATCATGCCACACGTTAAATTCAGCTGCAGGAGTTGCATTGCCAGACGATGCAGAACCACCCATCAAGACTATTCGCTCTAACTTTGCTGCAGTTTCTGGATAAGAACGTAAGAACAGTGCGATATTTGTAAGCGGTGCCAGCGGAACAAGAGTGACAGGACCATCTGATCCTTCAATTAGATCACGCAACAATTCAACTGCTGGACGAGGATCGAGTGCACGCGTAGAAGTCGGAGTACCCAAATCGCCAAGGCCATCGCTGCCATGAATATATTCTGCATAACGTGGCTCATCAATGAGTGGGCGACTAGCGCCTTTAGCTACGGGAATATTTCCAGCACCTGCTGCATCTAAAACTTTAAGAGTATTGATAACTACCTGCTTGAGATTGGTATTTCCGTCTACGCAAGTAACACCTAATAGGTTGATTTCAGGATGGCGCGCTGCAAAGAGTAGAGCAAAGGCATCATCGATACCTGTATCAACATCGAGAATGAGATTTTTCTTCATTAGATTTACTTCACCTTTGCCATGACAGATTCATAGCCTCGTAGAGAGAACGTCGGACGACGAACTGGAGTACCGGTTAATTCTAAAGTTGGAAAGCGCCTAAAGAGCTCAGGGATCGAAACTGTCATTTCAAGACGAGCAAGTGGTGCTCCCAAACAGAAATGGATTCCAGCGCCGAATCCAATATGAGGATTTGGGTTACGTGTGAGATCCATTCGATCGCTATTTACAAAAACCTCTTCGTCGCGATTTGCAGATCCCAGTAACGAGACAATCTTCTGGCCCTGTTTTATTGCAACTCCACCGATCTCAGTATCTGCAGTAGCGGTGCGATCAAAGAAGTGCAATGGAGCATCAAATCGTAAGAACTCCTCCACGGCAGGTTCGGCGATTGCATCAGGATTACTCTGCAACATCTTCCATTGATCTGGATGCTGGAAGGCTGCCACTATTCCATTTCCAAATCCATTGACGCTAGCCTCATGGCCGGCATTGAGAAGTAGCACGCAAGTGGCTATGAGTTCGTGCGTTGAGAGTTTCTCACCTGATTCAGTCACTTGTGCTAACTCTGAGATCAAATCACTTCCAGGTTTTTCCAGCCGCTCCAACATCAAACCGTGGACGTAATCGGCAAACTCTTTGGCAGCTCTCTTGGCAGCATCTTTATGTTCTTGTGAAGGATTGACTTCATACATCTTAACAATGGCTTGCGACCATGGACGCAGTAGATGCTCATCGCTATCTGGAAAGCCAAGAAGGGCTGCAATCACCTTTACCGGAAGGGGCTCGGCATAATCTGCGATGACATCAAATTCGCCACCCTTAGCCTCGATCTGATCGAGCAACCCATGTGTGAGCCGCTCAATTTCTGGGCGTAGGGCTTCAATCCGATGACGATTAAATGCCTTAGCAACTAAGGAACGCAGGCGAGTGTGCTTGGGCGGTTCACTATCAAGGATTGAATCTGAGTGGAGATAGTTAAACTCAAACCATTCTGTTTCGGGAGTCCTCGGAGAGAAAATTCGCCCGAGTGACTTATTGCGAAGTACATCATTGGCATGACTATGTTTTGCCGCCAGAAACATTCCGAGATCATCATGCCAAATTGGCTTTCCAAATGATCGTAACTCCTTGAGTGCAGGATATGGATTTTCGATCGTGGCTAGATCTTTAAAATCAATCATTTGGCACCAAGATCTGTAAAGACGGGCTTGATGTGCGAGTTGTAAATATCTGTTTTTTCATCTTCTGAAATAAAAGCACTCATGATTCCATTGCGGGCAACATCGTGAAGATCATCAATATTCCAGCTATAGCCGCGTGAAATTTCTGTCACTTCGCGGATCATGGATGTTGCACTCATTAATCGATTATCAGTGTTAATTGTGACGTTAAACCCGAGCTTCTTCATGACACCAATCTGATGAGTCTCATAGGAGGCAGCCCCACCTGTCTGCAGATTTGATGTCGGCGCCATCTCCAGGCAGATCTGGCGATCGAGGATTTCCCGCGCAAGTGATCCAAGAACTGGAGTGCCCGATGAGAAATCAATATCGTCAATCAATCTAATGCCGTGGCCAATTCGCTCTGCGTGACAGTCGCGCACAGCAAGAGCGATGGATTCAACTCCAAAGGCCTCGCCTGCGTGAATTGTGTAGTGAGCTGCGTTATTACGTAGGTAATCAAAGGCCTTGATGTGATCTGTTGGGGGAAAACCCGCTTCTGGGCCAGCGATATCAAAACCAACTACACCTTTACCTTTGTACTTGACCACCTTTGCTGCAACTTCATCGCTGAAATTATTTTGTCGTAGGGCACATAAGAGAACCTCGACTCGAATCTCTTGCCCGTTCTTCTTTGCCTCAGCCATACCTTGGCGATGCCCTTCGACTGTTGCCTCGATAACCTGGTCGATTGTTAAACCCTTACGAGTGAATAGTTCAGGAGCGCCACGGACTTCGGCATAGACCACACCGTCAGCGGCGAGGTCGAGGACACACTCGCGAGCAATTCGTTCTATTTCTTCTCGAGTCTGCATTACTGAAATAGTGTGCTCAAAGGTTTCTAGGTAGAGCTCAAGAGTTCCAGAGCTACATGCATTTACAAACCATGTTGCCAGTTGAGCCGGGTCATAACTCGGAAGTTTTGCGTAACCGCTGGCCAAGGCATGATCAATCATGGTTTGCGGACGTAGACCCCCATCAAGGTGATCATGTAGCAAGACTTTTGGAGCGCGGGCAATTACCTCAGAACTTAAAAGGAGCGTCATTTAGTTGAGATTCTCAGGTCCAAATGCCCATGGCAACATAGCGCTCATTTTCTGCGGACCATCTGGTGTCATCAACAGCGCATCATTGCCACCATGCTCAAAAATCAACTGGCGACAGCGACCACATGGTGAAAGGAAATTGCCATCTGCATCAACACAGACGATTGCAACAAGACGGCCCCCACCTGACATCGTTAATGCGCTTACTAATGAACATTCGGCGCAGAGACCAACGCCATAGCTAGCATTTTCGACATTGGCGCCACTAATGAGTCTGCCATCGTTGACGAGGGCTGCAACGCCTACAGGAAAGTTTGAATATGGGGCATATGCTTTTTTCATCGCATCTTTTGCAAGGTTGTGGATTGAATCCCAGTCAATATTTGTGCTCATTACGTGATTCTATGGCCGTTCCAGCATATTGGGAATTGGTCTGTGCCCCGCCTCTTTGTTACGATACGCCAGCACTACACGGCCAGGAAAAGAAATTTTCCTCATGTTTACACATGGCGGGTTGCCCGAGCGGCCAATGGGAGGGGACTGTAAATCCCCCGGCTCTGCCTTCGAAGGTTCAAATCCTTCACCCGCCACCATAACTACTTCGCAGGAAAGTGGTAGCCCGGAGTTAGAGAGCTCCGGCTGCCGTGCGTTTTATAAATTCAACCGTTAAATCAGGGTAGTTCCACATAATTACGTGAGCGCAGTTATCAACAATGACCCAATTTGAATGCGCTGGGGCAACGCTCTTTTCCTGAGCGATCTCCTCTGGCAAAGTCAGATCGTTATCACCGAAAATTATCGACGTCTTCACATGTTCTGGAATATGCGATTCAAACTTTCTTCCACGCAATCCATTCCATAACGGCATGTATCCAGTTGACCGAGCCATCGCTATGACAGAATCCCGACACGATTCAAAACTTAACTCACGCCATAAGTGAGTAATTTTCTTGTAACCCAACACTTTGAGAGGCGCTATCCGGTAAGCCAAGGTCATAAAGTGTTGTGAAATTTTGGCAAGAATTCGCGCATCAAGACTTGGGGGATACTTGCCAAGCGGAACTTCATGCCAGAGGCCAGCCGGTGCCAATGCGGTAATACTTTTGACTCGTTCTGGTGCAACAACACCCATCTCTAGCGCAATCCATCCACCGAGTGAATTACCAGCAACATGTAACTCGGTAACTTGGTGAGAGCGTTCTAGCTCTTCAATAATCCCGCGTGCAAGTGATTGGGGATCGTAACCTTCTCCTTCATCGAGGGGAGCCTCACCGTGGCCGGGCAGGTCGATGGCATAAATACTAAAACTTTTGCTTAATTGTGGGAGCAGGCTCTTCCAAATTGTTGCAGCAGAACCGAGACCATGTACTAAAACTAGGGCAGGCTTATGAAGATCGTCTCCGTGACGATGCGCTTTAATTGCCATATGGATGTGAAGATTCCTAATTCTTGAACTCTTGAATTTATATCCACAGTCTACTTGGAATTTATGCCTTGATTAGTTGTTTTAATCAAAATGTATTACCAGATGGACAGAGCTTGGAAGCATAACTAACCTTAGTGCATCTCCTCTCCGATTGAGCAGAGGTGAAAGGGGCATATGTGATAACTAAGATTATTGCGCCATCAATATTTGCCGCAGATCCTGCCGCACATGTATTTGATGGTCGTCTTTATCTCTATGTTTCATACGATGAGCCTTATACAAATACTCACGATTCCATGGTCTGTTATCACGCGCTTTCAACAGATGATTTAGAGAATTGGATTGATCACGGACGCATACTTCACCTGGAGAACGTTCCGTGGGCAATTAGCCATATGTGGGCAATCGATGCCAATAAATGGAAGGGAAAGTACTACCTCACTTTCTGTGCCTTTGATGAAAAAACTTCCACCTTTCGAACAGGCTTAGCCGTCAGCGATCGTCCTGAAGGACCATTTACAGATCTTGGTCCAGTAGAGGGAGTTGATTGGGGGCAAGACCCATCTTTCTATGTTGAAGACGATCGGGCATTTCTAATATGGGGTGGCCGCGGTCAAATCTTAATTGCAGAATTTAACGATGATCTTCGTTCGATTAAACGCGAGACAATTCGTAATTTATCGGAAGATATCGCTGGATACGAAGGACCTTTTCTCCATAAATACCGTGATGATTATTATCTGACATATCCTGCTCTGGATAATGAAAAGTGGCCGCAACGTATGTCATATGCGACTGCAAAGGATCCACTGGGTCCTTATACATATCGCGGAATCTTTATTCCAGAGTACGAGGGAAATAGTGGAACGATCCACGGCTCAGTAGTTGAGTTCAATGGAAAGTGGCTAGCTTTTTATCACAGCGCTTGGGTTAGCGGAATGGCGACATCACGATCGCTGATGATGACTGAAATTACTTACGCTGAAGATGGATCTATTGAACCAATTCATCTCAACAAAGCACGAGATGGAAAAATTTCAATTAACTCACGTCAAGTGCTTGATGTATCAGTTGCCCCTAGAGCTGGTGGGCGCTTATTTGGAACACAAGTAGCACAAGATGATTCAAACTTCACAGGCGCTGGATATATCACTGGGCTCACAAGGCAGGAATTTGGCGTAAGCGTTCTATCTCAAATTGGAGCGCCCGGGCGATATGAAGTTTCTTTGCGCTATCGCAGCGCTGATCGACCATGGAATGGTCGAGTAGTTGCCGGCAAACATCTCTTCTATGACGGTAATCAGAATCAGGATTACAACCAGTACATCAATCGCGGAACGATCTTCCCGCCAACCCTTGGCCACTGGAGCGAACTGGTAATTGGCCAAGTAGAACTTCCCTCAGGCGATCACCAGATTCGAATCTCGGCCAGCCATACACTTGATGTAGGCGTTTCAGGGATTGAGATTGACTACGTGGCAATTCAACAAATTAGTTAGGCTAGGCCAATGAGTGCAATCAACGAAGATGAATTAAAGGCACGTCTTGATCCCTTGTCCTACGAAGTTCTTCGTAATGGTGCTACAGAAAGACCTTTCACCGGCGAATACACAGATACTGACAAGGTCGGCAGCTATCGTTGCAAAGCTTGTAATTCGGAATTGTTTAGAAGCGAGACAAAGTTTCATTCTGGCTGTGGCTGGCCATCTTTCTATGCGCCAACAGCTGATGATGCTGTCGTTCTGATTGAAGATCGTTCTTTAGCTCCGCGAATTCGAACTGAGGTTCGCTGTGCAAATTGTGATTCACACCTGGGTCATGTCTTTGAAGGTGAAGGTTATGACGTTCCTACAGATCAGCGATGGTGTATCAACTCAGTTGCACTTATTCTTGAGGAGAAATAAGCGTCGCCAATCTTTCGTATTCGACTTTAATGCAGAGATCCATCACGACATCTAGCCCAGCATCTATCGCCTTGTGTGCGCTTTCATCATCACGAAGGGCCAGCTGCATCCAGATCGATTTAGCACCAATCGCGATCGCTTCGTCGACAACTCCTGGAATATCACTTACTTTACGGAAGATATCTACCAAATCAATTTTTACGGGAATATCGGCAAGTGTTGGATAGCAAGGTTTACCTAGGACTTCAGTCAAACTTGGATTAACAAAGTAAAGTTCTAAATGTGAATTCTTCATCAACCAGCGACTGACGCCGTTGCTGGGGCGATCTTCTTTATCTGAGATACCAACTACGGCAACACGCTTGGTCGAAGAAAGCAACTCAGCTAATTGGACGTCGCTGGTGATAACTTTGCTCATCCATCCATACTAGCCCGATCTAAGTAAAGGCAAAGTGTCAGGAGCCAGCCAAATGATGAAAGCGATGCATATTACCGAATTCGGTGGTCCAGAGAAGATGTCCTTCATCGATTTACCCGAGCCTGTCCCAGGTGCTGATGAAGTTCTGCTTGATGTATCAAGGATCGGAATTAACTATGCAGATACCCATCAAGTGGAAAATAGCTATCTCTCTGCACAAACTCTGCCTTTGATTCCAGGAATTGAAGTGGTGGGCAGAACCCCCGACGGCACACGAGTGCTGGCACTGGTCTCTTCAGGTGGATACGCACAGAAAGCGACTGCACATAAAGGTGCGCTCATTCCAATTCCTGATGCTGTCAGTGATGAAGATGCGCTCTGTATGTTGGTTCAAGGTTCAACTGCCTGGCATGTTCTTAAATCGTTGGGACATCTCAAACCAGGAGAGAGCGTCGTCATTCATGCCGCAGCAGGCGGAGTTGGTGTCATCGCAATTCAGCTAGCGAAATTGTGGGGAGCTAAAGTAATTGCAGTTGCATCATCCCCTGAAAAGCGAGATCTCGCGAAATCTCTTGGTGCAGATACTGCAATAGATTCAAGTGAACCTGATCTAAAAACTGCGATCATTGCAGCCAATGGTGGAAAGCGTGTGGATATTGTCCTTGAGATGGTTGGTGGAGAAACATTTGATAAGAGCCTTGAATCCCTTGCACAATTTGGGCGCTTAGTCACTTATGGAATGGCATCTCGCGTTGCACCAAAATCTGTCGCTCCTGGCGCGCTCATGGCAGGATCAAAAACTGTAAGTGGTTTCTGGTTGGCACATTGTTTTACTAAACCTGAAATGTTTCACAATGTGATTGCAGAACTCTTTACGATGATTGCAGATGGTCGAATTAAACCTGTGATCGGTGCGCAATTTGGCTTAAGCCAAGCCATTGAGGCTCACCAACAGATGCGCTCTCGCGGATCGACCGGCAAAATCACGCTCGACCCTGCCCGCTAATCGCCTGCGATTTTCTCCTTTTGCGCCATTCGCGTACACTCACACCTCTACTAACTGCCCCCCTAGCTCAGTCGGTAGAGCGTTTCCATGGTAAGGAAAAGGTCACCGGTTCGATTCCGGTGGGGGGCTCGCAGTACACAACTTCATATGTAGATCTAGATTTGGCGGGGTAGCTCAGCTTGGTAGAGCAAGCGGCTCATAATCGCTGTGTCGTGGGTTCAAATCCCGCCTCCGCTACCAATCTTTACGCACCAATTTCGCCCAATTGGGATGCTGTGGGTAACCTAAGCACCTCAAGTCACAGATCAGAACCGATGTAGAAGGAGTAACACCATGGCAAGCAAGAGCGCGGACGTACGCCCAAAGATCACCATGGCATGCGTTGATTGCAAAGAGCGTAACTACATCACCAAGAAGAACCGCCGCAACGATCCAGACCGTATGGAACTCAAGAAGTTCTGTCCTCGTTGCAAGTCTTCAACACTTCACCGCGAAACCCGCTAATGCTCAATCCCGATTCGGTCGGGCGCACCTTTGAAGGTGCTGATTCCATTACGGTTACACAATCTGAAATAGATGCCTTTGCTGCTGTCATCGGCGAAACAGATACAACCATTGCACCGCCAACCTTTTCTATTCGCATCAGCCTAGAACAATCACAATCGATTCTTTCAGATCCTACTATCGGACTGGATTGGACACGTGTAGTTCACGGTGATCAGAAATTTGAAATCTTTACCCCATTAAAAGCAGGCGACACATTTACCTGCTCATCAACTATCGAGAGCTATCGAGTGGCCGCCGGTAATGAAATTGTGACAGTGCGTTCTGACCTTAAATCAGGATCATCAGTTGCACTTTCGTCATGGTCAACATTGGTGGTGCGGGCATGATCGAAGTCGGAACACAACTTCCAGAGCGCATCTTTACTGTAAATCGAGCGCTGCTCAAGGCTTATGCTGATGCCAGCGGTGATCAGAATCCCATCCATCAGAATGAAGAGTTTGCAATCTCTGTGGGCCTGCCAAATGTCATTGCACATGGAATGTTAACTATGGCTCTTGTTGGAAAGTTTGTGACAGATTGGGCAGGCGGAGCTGAGAAAGTAACCCACTACGGCGCGCGTTTTGTGAAGCCAGTAATCGTTCCATCCGGTGTGGATGTGGATCTAACCGTTTCTGCTGTCGTATCCGCTATAGATCAAGAGAGTGTTACCGTTGATCTGACTGCAACATCTGCAGGAGTCAAAGTTTTAGGAATGGCTAAGGCGACAGTGCTTCGATGAACGCCCCTGATCACGTCATTGCTCTTGCACAAGAGCGCACTGCAGCACGTGCTGTAAAAGATTGGGCACGATCAGATCAATTGCGCGATGAAATTGCTGCGGCTGGCTTTGATGTTGTTGATGTTGCAGGTGGCTTTGAACTTAAGGAACGCGAGAGATATCCAATCTATCCTTCGCCACGCGATATTCGCCCCATCAGCATAGGAGGGGCAAATTTAGCAATTGCAATGATTATTGATGGATTTACCGATGACTGTGCCGACACCGTGCGATCAATTAAGGCTCATTGCCAAACTCCGATTGTTCTATTGGTTGTCGGTGAACCAGGAGGGCTAGTAGATCAATTAGATCACCGCACAAAAATTATCTGCCTTTCAGAGCCTTTTGGTTGGGGTGAATGTGCCAATGCACTTCTTAAAAATGTTGACTCCCGTTTCATAGTCATCATGGATCCCTCAACGCGATTTACAGGAGATGCTATTACGCCGGTCTTGGAGACTCTCAACGCCGGTGAATACATCGCAGCTGGCTGGCGTGGTGGATTAGTTAATCTCGACGATCAGTGGAGAAGTGTTGATGACAAAGGCGCTGGTGAGGTTGATGTGCTCTTCAGTTACTTCTTAGCTGTCGATCGTGAAGGAGCAATTACTGCGGAGGGATTTAGTAATCGCGCTCTGTATTACCGCAATGCTGATATTGAATTCTCTCTCCGTCTCAAGCATGCCGGAGGGCGTTTACTACAGATGGATTTACCTCTAGAACAGGCACGCCACCATGGCTACCATGATGTGGATCCTGAGTATCGCGAAGTTCAGTCAAAGAAGAATTACGATCGAATTCTGGAACGTTTCCGAGGCAAAGAGGCAATTCTTTCACCTCGCAGGTAGCCTTCCACCATGACCGATTTACGCGATTACACATCTTTGCGTGTAGGCGGTCCTGCAACAAACTTCGTCGAAGTACATAACGAATCAGAGATCATCGCAGCACTTGAAGCAGCCGGTGATTCACCAGTATTTATTCTCGGAGGTGGAACAAATGTTTTGGTCTCTGATGCCGGATTCGAGGGAACCGTTATTCATATCTCCAACAGCGCACTCGTTTCTGAAGTTGATGCTTGTAGCGGTGCCACATTAACTATTGGCGCTGGTGAAAACTGGGATGAATTTGTGGCGCTCACTCTTGCGCGCGGATATGCCGGTCTCGAAACATTAAGCGGGATTCCCGGAACGGTGGGCGCTGCCCCAATTCAAAACATCGGTGCCTATGGTCACGAAGTCGCTGAGTTCATTACGCGCGTGCGTACTTATGATCGCCAGGCAAAAGCCATCAAGACTTTCACCAATAAAGAATGTGAATTTGCATATCGCTCATCGCACTTTAAGAAAAATCCTGGGCGCTACATAGTTCTAGAAGTCCAATTCCAATTGCGTCAAGGAGATTTTAGTTCTGCGATTACGTACGTTGAATTAGCTAAGAAATTAAATATCAGCGTTGGTGACAAGGCAGAACTCGCTGCGGTGCGTGCCGCAGTGTTGGATCTCCGCGCCTCAAAGGGAATGTTGTTAAATCCCGATGACCACGATTCTTGGTCAGCAGGATCATTTTTTACCAATCCGATAGTTACACAAGAGGTTGCCGATGCACTCCCAGCAGATGCTCCGCGTTGGCCACTTGAGGATGGCCGAGTTAAGACAAGTGCTGCGTGGTTAATCGAGCATGCCGGCGTTGCTAAAGGTTCAGCACATGGGGGAGCCCGCATCTCGACTAAGCATGTACTTGCCTTAACCAATGCTGGAGATGCAACTGCTGCAGATTTAGTTGAACTAGCAAAGACCGCACGGCGTTTAGTACTGGAAAAGTTTGGTGTGCAGTTAGAACCAGAAGTGAACTTAGTGGGGCTTAGCCTTCAGTAAGTAGTTTTTTGATTCGGCCGATACCTTCAACGATATCTTCATCGCTGGTGGCATACGAAAATCGTAGGTATCCAGAAGGGCCAAAAGCTTCTCCCGGAACTGCTGCAACTTCAACCTCTTCCAAAATTAGCGTTGCAAGTTCTGCAGACGTCTTTGGTGTTTTACCGCGGATGTTTTTCCCTAAGACACCTTTAACTGATGGATATACGTAGAACGCTCCTTGCGGAACAGGACAGACAAACCCAGGAATTTCATTGAGAAGATCAACGATGAGTTTACGACGGCGATTAAAGGCAACACCCATTTCATGGACTGCTGTCAGATCTCCAGTGAGTGCTGCAATAGCCGCGCGCTGTGAAACGTTAGAGACATTGGAAGTTAGATGAGATTGCAGATTTGTCGCTGCCTTAATGACATCCTTTGGACCGATCATCCAACCCACGCGCCACCCAGTCATTGCGTAAGTCTTGGCAACTCCATTAATAATGATGCAGGTATCTGCAATTTCTGGAACGAGTACAGGCAGTGATGGGGCAGTGGCACCGTCGTAGAGCAAGTGTTCGTAAATCTCATCTGAGATTACCCAAATATTATTTTTAACTGCCCACTCAGCAATTGCCTTGGCCTGCTCTGGTGTGTATAAAGAGCCTGTTGGATTAGATGGTGAACAGAATAAAAGGGCCTTAGTCTTTGGCGTACGCGCGGCTTCTAGCTGTTCAACTGTAACTAAGTAGTTCTGAGATTCATCAGCAAAAATCTCAACTGCTTTTCCCCCTGCTAATTGAATGCACTCTGGATATGTTGTCCAGTAAGGAGATGGAAGAAGCACTTCATCGCCTGGATCAATAATGGTTGCAAATGCCTGATAAACGGCTTGCTTTCCACCATTTGTTACCAGGACCTGATCGACTGTGATCTCATAGTTGGAATCGCGTTTAGTCTTATCAACAATTGCTTGACGCATCTCTGGTAAACCTGCAGCAGGTGTGTAGCGATGATTTGCTACAACTTTGGCCGCAGCAGCAGCTGCTTCAACAACGTATGCTGGTGTTGGAAAGTCAGGCTCACCTGCACCAAATCCGATTACCGGACGCCCTGCTGCCTTAAGGGCTTTAGCCTTGGCATCTACTGCAAGGGTGGCCGATTCTGCGATTGCTGCTATGCGGGCTGAAACTCTACTCATGGGGATAAGTCTGCCGTATGCGAGCCTGTGCGCACGCTCAGTTTTACTCATGGCCATCTCTGCCCCTACACTTCGACGCTCACGGCTATTTAGGTCTGCCTTGGCATGCCTATTCGTCGCGAAGGGCAGTAGCTCAATTGGCTAGAGTTGCCGTCTCCAAAGCGGCCGGTTGGGGGTTCGAGTCCCTCCTGCCCTGCAAGAAGTTAATGAGAAGAAGAGAAAGGAAGAACGATGACAGAGTCAGTTGATGCGACCGAGAAGAAGTTAAACATCTTCGCGCGCGTCGGGCTTTTCTATCGCCAAGTACTTTCAGAGTTGAAGAAGGTTGTCTGGCCAACACGTAAGCAGCTTTCAACATACACATCAGTTGTTCTTGTTTTCGTTCTATTCATCATTGCAGTCGTCTCCCTTCTCGACTTGGTACTTACCAAGATCGTTTTCTGGGTATTCGGGTAGCGGTAATAGGTAAAGGTTGGAAGAGATCACAATGAGTGAAGATGTAAAGCCAGACGCATTCGAAGCAGCTCTTGCTGCCAACGCGGATGAGCTTGCCCAGCCTGTCGTAGAAACCCCTGTAGCAGAGGTTTTCGAAACAGCAGCTGACGAGACTTCATCTGTGGATGATCTCGCGCTCGCGAGCGATGAAGATGGCGATCTCGAATCAGATGAAAACGACCCAAATGCAGAATTTCGCCGCACACTTCGTGCTGCCATCGGTGACTGGTACGTCATCCACTCCTACGCAGGATATGAGAAGAAGGTAAAAGGCAACCTTGCCAACCGAATTCAGTCTCTGAACATGGAAGATTACATTTTCCAGATTGAAGTTCCGGAGGAAGAGATCACAGAGATCAAGAACGGACAGCGCAAGCAAGTTAAGCGCAATATCTATCCAGGATATGTTCTCGTACGCATGGAACTCACAGATGAGTCATGGTCTGCAGTTCGTAACACACCAGGTGTGACAGGTTTTGTCGGTAACGCTCACCATCCAAGCCCTCTTAGCATGGATGAAGTCGAAAAGATTCTTGCTCCACGTCCAGTGAAGAAGTCCGATAAGCCAGATATCAAGGTTGTAGATTTCGAAGTTGGCGAATCAGTAACTGTGATGGATGGTCCATTTGCGACTCTTCCAGCATCGATCTCGGAGATCATGCCAGAGCAGGCAAAGCTCAAGGTTCTGGTATCCATCTTCGGACGCGAAACCCCGGTCGAACTTTCATTTAACCAAGTACAGAAGATCTAATAGAGATTTAACGAAAAAAGAAAAAGGAAAAGGTAGAAAAAATGGCACCAAAGAAGAAGGTAACTGGATTCATCAAGTTGCAGATCCAGGCAGGAGCGGCAACACCAGCTCCTCCAGTAGGTCCTGCCCTTGGTCAGCATGGTGTCAACATCATGGAATTCGTCAAGGCATATAACGCTGCGACCGAAAGCCAAAAGGGTCAGATCATCCCAGTAGAGATCACTGTCTACGAAGATCGCTCATTCGACTTCATCACCAAGACTCCTCCAGCATCACGCCTTATCTTGAAGGCAGCTGGTGTTGAAAAGGGATCACCAATTCCTCACAAGACTAAGGTTGCAAATATCACCATGGCTCAGGTCAAGGAGATTGCAACAACAAAGATGGCAGATCTCAATGCAAATGACATTGAGGCAGCAGCGAAGATCATTGCGGGTACAGCTCGCTCAATGGGAATCACTGTCTCTGCTTAATTAGAAATTTCTCAGAACCAAATCGGTTTTGAGATGTGGGAGAACCTCGCTGGTTCGCTAACCACAACCACTACATCAACTCTCACGAGTTGACGAAAGAGGATGAAATGAAGCGCTCAAAGAAATATACGGCGGCAGCTGAAAAGGTAAAGGCAGACCACCTTTACACACCGCTCGAGGCAGTAACACTTGCCAAGGAAACATCAACCACAAAGTACGACGCGACTGTTGAAGTTGCATTAGTTCTCGGAGTTGACCCAAAGAAGGCCGACCAAGCAATTCGCGGGACAGTAAACCTTCCACACGGAACCGGTAAGACTGCTCGTGTTCTTGTATTTGCAAATGGAGAGCGTGCTGATGAAGCTCGCGCAGCTGGTGCAGATATCGTCGGCGGAGATGAATTGATCGACGAAGTATCAAAGGGCCGTTTGGACTTTGATGCAGTAGTCGCAACACCAGATTTGATGGCCAAGGTTGGTCGTCTCGGTAAGGTTCTTGGAACACGTGGCTTGATGCCAAACCCAAAGACAGGAACTGTGACAACAGATGTCACAAAGGCTGTTAAGGACATCAAGGGTGGAAAGATCGAATTCCGCGTTGATAAGAACTCAAACCTTCACTACATCATCGGCAAAGTTTCATTTACTGCCGCTCAGCTTGCTGATAACTATGCAGCAGCGATGGATGAAGTTCTTCGTGCAAAGCCAAACTCTTCAAAGGGTCGCTACGTACAAAAGGCTGTTGTTTCAACAACGATGGGACCTGGAATCGCTGTCGATCCAAACCTAGTTCGCGAACCATCAGCTAACTAAACTCTTCTAGCAATACCCGGCAAATCTCGGGACTTGTTCGTTAAAGTCTCTCAGATTCGCCGGGTATTGCTATTTACCCATAAAACTCTTTACTTAAAAGTTAAAAGAAACTAAATTGAACGTCTTATGTTAAAAGGAATCGACCCACGGATAAATGCTGATCTCGTCTACGTGCTTGCCGCGATGGGTCATGGCGACCAAATAGCGATCGTTGATAGAAACTATCCGGCGACATCTGATGCAAGAGCGACCAAGTTGGTGCGCTATGACGGCGTAAATTCAACCGAGATGCTACAAATGATTTTAACTTTGATGCCGTTGGATACTTTTGTTGAATCACCTGTATTTACTATGCAGGTAGTTGATAAACCAGATGAGATTCTCCCCTTCCATAAAGAAGGTCAGGAGATTTGCAGCCAAGTCGAAGGTAGAAAAATCTCAGTTAAGTCTTTAGAACGCTTTGACTTCTATGATCGAGTGAGATCGTGTTTTGCCATCGTGAGCACTTCGGAAGACCGGCCATACGGGAACCTCATTCTGATTAAGGGTGTTCTTTAGACTCAATCGAAAGGTGCTGGCTTCCCGGCGATCACGCTCAATTTGACCTCTCCCGAAGGCCCCCTTTACAGTTGCCCCATAACCAAAGACCGCAGGTCGAGGCTCGAAAGAGAATCGGTAATTGAGGAATCTCAGCCCGCGTAGGTGTTCACGTTAATCCGTGCGCTCTTACGCGTCACGGATTTTTTCATTCCTTCGGTCACCACTTAAGTAACAGGAAAGGTGAACCGAATGGCTCGCCCAGATAAAGCAGCAGCAGTTGCAGAGCTGACGGAAGATTTCCGCACAGCCACTGCGACATACCTCACCGAATATCGCGGCCTTACCGTGACTTCGATGAAGCAATTGCGTCGCTCGCTTGGTGCTGACACCAAGTACGCAGTTGTAAAGAACACCCTTACAAAGATTGCAGCAAAGGATGCTGGTGTTGAGATCTCTGATGATCTTCTCGCTGGTCCATCTGCACTTGCTTTCGTCAAGGGAGATCCAATTGATGCAGCACGTAACCTCAAGAACTTCCAGAAGGAGAACCCACTTCTTGTCATCAAGGGTGGAATCTACGAAGGAAAGCTTGTAACCGCAGCTGAAATCATGAAGCTTGCAGACCTTGAGTCTCGCGAGGTTCTCTTGTCAAAGCTTGCTGGTGCAATGAAGGGATCGCTTGCTAAGGCAGCGCGTGTCTTCGATGCACTTCGCATCAAGATGGAGGCGGGTGCACCTGCAGCCGCTCCAGTAGCGGAAGCAGCTCCAGCTGCAGAAGCAGTAGTTGAGGAAGCAGCTCCGGCTGCTGAGGCAACACCAGAAGAAACACCAGAAGTTGTCGCTGAAGTTGCTGTGTCCGAGCCATCATCTAACGATGCTGTGGCAGAGGTTCCAGCTCAAGACGCGAATACCACAGAAACTCCAGCGGAATAAGAAAAGGAAAAAGAAAAATGGCAAAGCTCTCACAAGCAGATTTGATGTCACAGTTCAAGGAAATGTCACTTGTTGAACTCTCAGAGTTCGTTAAGGCATTCGAAGAAGAATTCGATGTCACAGCAGCAGCTCCAGTAGCAGTTGCAGCAGCAGGTGGCGCAGCAGCAGCAGGTGGCGCAGCAGATTCAGGACAGGATGAGTTCACACTTATCCTCGAAGATTCAGGCTCACAGAAGATTGCTGTTATCAAGGAAGTTCGCAACATCAATTCAAGCCTCGGCTTGAAGGAAGCGAAGGATCTTGTAGATGCAACTCCTGCAACCTTGATCGAAAAGGGCAAGAAGGAAGATGTAGACAAGGCGAAGGCAGCTCTCGAAGCAGCTGGCGCGAAGGTTACAGTTAAGTAATTTCTTCAGGGCGAACCCCAGAGGGTCCGGCTGCGAAATCCCCAAGAAGGATTTCTCCGCTCGAACCCACTGGGGTTTTCTCATTTCAGGGGTAACTCGAGTCTGAAACCTTCACAGACGGGGGAGGAATCTCATGACATGGCGGAGATTTCGGGGTATAAGACCCCGGTTGGACAGGGTCAGGGGGTGGGCGATACCCTAGGCGTTCGCATAAATTTTCTATGGTCAGGGCATATAGCGGCTGAGACCTAATAGTTGTGCGTCCCCGAGTTTGTTTCATTACAAACTAAAAAACTTTGTCTGAAAGGACATCTCTTGGCCGCGAAGAAAAATTCAGTAGCTCCTCGTCGTATCTCATTTGCCAAGATTCGTGAACCGCTAGAAGTTCCTAACCTCCTTGCACTCCAAGTGGAGAGCGTTGACTGGTTGTTGGGTAACGATGCCTGGCGCGCGCGTCTTGCTGAAACCACAAATACAAATCGTGGTGAACTCCCATCTAAGTCAGGTCTTGAGGAAATCTTTGAAGAGATTTCTCCGATCGAAGACTTCCAAGGTTCAATGTCGCTCTCATTCCGCGACCACCGTTTTGAGCCACCTAAGTATTCAATTGAAGAGTGCAAAGAGCGCGATATGACATATGCGCAACCACTCTTCGTTACCGCTGAATTTACAAATAATGAGACTGGTGAAATTAAATCACAGACAGTCTTTATGGGTGACTTCCCAGTGATGACACCTCGTGGAACATTTGTTATCAACGGTACAGAGCGCGTTGTTGTTTCACAGCTCGTTCGCTCGCCAGGTGTCTACTTCGAGCGCACAATTGAGAAGACATCAGATAAAGATATTTTCTCTTCAAAGATTATCCCAAGCCGCGGCGCTTGGTTGGAATTTGAAGTTGATAAGAAAGATTTCGTTGGCGTTCGTATCGATCGCAAGCGTAAGCAATCTGTAACTGTATTCCTTAAGGCTCTTGGTTGGACTGAAGAGCAGATCCTTGAAGAGTTCGGCGATT
The DNA here is from genome assembly GCA_041165585.1 of Actinomycetota bacterium. Taxonomy (GTDB): domain Bacteria; phylum Actinomycetota; class Actinomycetes; order Nanopelagicales; family Nanopelagicaceae; genus Planktophila. The sequence continues at coordinate 33,367 of JBEANF010000035.1, forward strand.
TCGATTCTATGCGCCAGACTCTTGAGAAGGACACAGTTAAGACACAAGATGAAGCTCTTCTTGATATCTATCGCAAGCTTCGTCCAGGCGAGCCTCCAACAAAGGAAGCTGCGCAGAATTTGATCGAAAACCTTTACTTCAACGGAAAGCGTTATGACTTGGCCAAGGTCGGACGCTTTAAGGTGAATAAGAAGCTCGGTCTTGAACTAGAACTTTCACAGAGCATCCTTACTATCTCTGACATCGTTGCGACACTGCGCTACCTCGTAGCTCTGCACCGCGGCGATCTCACAATGGATTATGGCCGTGAAGTTCGTGTTGAGAAGGACGATATCGATCACTTCGGTAACCGTCGTCTTCGCACAGTCGGTGAACTGATTCAGAACCAGGTTCGTATCGGTCTCTCACGTATGGAGCGCGTTGTTCGCGAACGTATGACAACACAAGATGTCGAGGCAATTACTCCTCAGACTCTGATCAACATCCGTCCAGTTGTTGCATCAATCAAGGAGTTCTTCGGAACTTCTCAGTTGTCACAGTTCATGGATCAGACAAACCCATTGTCAGGACTTACACACAAGCGTCGTCTTTCCGCACTTGGCCCTGGTGGTCTTTCACGTGACCGCGCAGGCTTTGAAGTTCGTGACGTTCACCCATCTCACTACGGTCGTATGTGTCCAATCGAAACTCCTGAAGGACCAAACATTGGTCTAATCGGTGGTTTAGCAACATATGCACGCGTTACTGCATTTGGATTTATCGAGACTCCATATCGCAAAGTTGTAAACGGCAAAGTCTCTGACAAAGTCGATTACCTAACTGCAGACGAAGAGGACGAGCACGTAATTGCTCAGGCAAATGCACCGCTAAATGCAGATGGTTCATTCGCTGAAGCTCGTGTCTTAGTTCGTCGTCGTGGTGGAGAAGTTGAATATATTCCAGCAGACGAAGTCGATTACATGGACGTATCACCACGTCAGATGGTTTCGGTTGCAACCGCGATGATCCCATTCCTAGAGCACGATGATGCTAACCGTGCCTTGATGGGTTCTAACATGATGCGTCAG
>JBEANF010000036.1:0-61979 GCA_041165585.1 Actinomycetota bacterium
CATGTACTTGAGTGTCTCATCGCTTGTGCCAGCATTAAATGGCGTTCTAATTACCGCCGGAGCAAATGCGTTAATGGTTATTCCATCGCCAGCAACTTCTTTTCCTACTCCTTTAACAAAACCAATGAGCCCTGCCTTAGATGTGTTGTAAGCATGCATTCCAGGATTGCCTTCCTTTCCTGCAATTGATGCAACATGCGCGATTCGTCCGTACTTTCTAGCCTTCATGTGAGGCAGCACTGCTTGAGTAACCCAGATTGCACCAAAGAGATTTATCGAAACCGTCTTTTCAAAAATGGCCCAGTCCATATCTTCCACTTTTGTATTTGTCGGCCCCACAATTCCTGCTGTGTTTACTAGGGCGTCAATATGGCCGTGATCTGCAATTACTGAAGAGACCATGGATTGAATGCTGGCTTGATTACTCAGATCTACCTTCTTAACCTGATTATCATTCACTCCAAGTTCGCTCTGTAGAGATGTCAAACCATCAGTATCTAAATCTGCGATAACAACTGTTGCACCTCGAGCCGCAATCAATTGGGCAGTAGCTTTACCAATGCCGCTTGCAGCACCGACTACTAGAACAACTTGATCGGTGAAATCCCTAAGGTCAGATGTCATGACCGCTCCTTCGCGACTCTGTGGCGCCCGATGTAAGGAGCGTGCGCTAATCGTATGGGTTGGGGGTCTTCCGCGGCTATATGTGGAGGTTTAAACTTCCGGGATGGATAAAGTCGCAATTGTCACTGGTGGTGCTAAGGGTATTGGTTTTGGTAGCGCACAGCGCCTGCTTGAAGCTGGTGCAACAGTCGTAATTTTCGATCTTGACGAGGTCGCAATTGGTTCAGCATCTGAGCACTTTGCAAGTTATGGAGATCGCTTCTCTGGCGTAAAAGTAAATGTCTCCTCAGATGCCGAGGTTAAAAAGGCCATTGCGGATGTAGGAAAGAAGCATGGCCATATAAATTACCTTGTAAATAGCGCAGGGATTCAGACCTATGGAACTGCCGAGGAAACATCCGAAGAGCTTTGGGATAGGACCCTTGGCGCGAATGTGAAAGCTATGTATCTCACCGCTAAATACACGATTCCATATATGCGAAATGTTAAAGGTGGATCGATCGTAAACATCTCTTCGGTGCAATCACTGTCTAATCAAAAAGGAGTCGTTGCATACGCCACTTCAAAAGGTGCAGTAAATGCACTCACTCGTGCGATTGCAGTCGATCATGCGGCAGAGCAGATACGTTGTAACGCGGTACTGCCCGGATGTGTAGATACTCCGATGATTCGGACTACAGCAGCCTCTTTTGCCGGCGAGCGTTCTGCTGAAGATTTCTTGCATGAATGGGGGCTAACTCATCCCATTGGTCGCATGGCTACTATCCAAGAAATTGGAGATTTAGTCGCATTCTTATGTTCTGACAGAGCATCCTTTATCACCGGTGCCTCTTACGTCATTGATGGTGGGCTCACGACTCAATTACCAAATAAGCTCGCCTAGATTTAGTGACTACGCGACACAGAGTCCTAACTCTTTAGGATTAAACAGAAGGGGTGACCTTCTGGGTCAAAGAAAACTTGGAAGTGCTCAGCAGATTGAAACTCTGCTTGGACTGCTCCAATTGCCAGGACTTCAGCACGAGCCTTCTCCATATCCCACACGTGAAAATCTAAATGTGCTTGCTGACCAACCGGTCCTGTCGGCCAGGTTGGTCGCTTATAACCGTCAATCTTTTGAAAAGCCATCTTCGTGGCACCTTCAGCATCGAGTAGTTCAAGCCACGTGACCTTGTCCGGTGGAAAATCTCCTAGGGGTTCGACCGGCCAACCTGTGATCTTGGAATAGAACTCTGCGAGTGCAATTGGATTCTCACAGTCGAGAGCTGTGTATGCATACTTGGCAATCATGCTTGGATAGTAGTTGAAGACCTACGAAATTTGCTAAAAGTGAGTTATCTTTATTTCTATGAGTCCAAAAATCACTCCAAGCTATTGGATTTGCCCACGCTGCGATGAGCGAGATAACTACTACTACGCTCCCCGTGTGGTCGGGCAAGTCGGTCTTGCTCGAGGTTTTGAAATCGGCGACGTCGAATTTGCAGGTGGCGGCGCACAATCGGTGGAAAAGGAAGTTGCGCTCTGTAAGAAATGTGGCGAGCGAGTTAAGTTCGTTGCTGAGGTTGTGGAGTACTCACCAGAAGAAGCTCGCGTGCGAGATAGGCAGGAAATGAAGAGTGGGTTTCTTGCAACGATTTTGATGGGAATCATCTCCTACTTTGTTGGAGACCACTACATAAACATGCCTGATGAATCTACCATCTGGCTTATTGGTGCTGTAGCCACTAGTTCAATGACCTTCTTTTTACTTATTTACACCGTTAATTCAGCGTTTAAATCCATTAAATAATTTACTTTTTTACAAAACCTTTTGGACAGACCGGCCGAACAGCAGAGACTGTTCTCTTGATTTTGCCTTTGACGCAGATTATTGATGTGACTTTAGGTTTGGTTACTTCCTTTACCTGATTCACCTTCACTTTAATTGTTGGTGCGGAATAGTGAAATCCAGAGGCGGTCAAGATATAAGTGCCATTTGTGATTTTCGAGCTAGTTGTGACTATTTCGCTTATTCCTAATTCTGGATAAGAGGCTGAGACAGTCGCCTGTGCAGTTTTGCTCAGATCAACGTTCCACAGACAGTTTGCGACAGTAAGAGGCATGGCAACGTTAAATGTGCCAACGTTAGCGCTACCGTCCATCTGCAAATGCGCGGCTTCAACTGTTAATGAGAGAGCCTGATCACTGGCACTCCAGGAAGGGTAGGACTGGAGATTGCCGTTATGCCAGATGCTCATTCCCCGTGCATAATTACATTTTGCCAACCACTGTGAAGAGTTACTCTTAACGCCCTGAACATAGACATTTAACGCCGACCAGGTTGCATCTGCCTTTGTGGTCGTATCGACTACTCGAGGCGAAATGATTTGATATGAGACTGAGCGACGCGCCGGACTGGCCTTGAATTCAAGGTGATTGATGCCCTGAGAGTCGCTGGACATACTAATGATTCCGTTACGGCCCTCACCAACAGCATGACTAATTTCCCAATTCTGTGGAGCTCGAACCCGAACGACATACTCCACATCTTCATTTATTCCCCAACCTCTTATGCAGACTGTTGGGGCTGTTTTAGTACCGCATTGGCGATTATCAGATAATCCAGGAAAATCAATTGGCTTAGGTTGATTCCCCCACCAAGCCCCACCTACCTCAAAGACTATTTCGTCTACGCCGGTGTCACACGGTGCAGTTGATGAATAGCAATATGGAAGATCCTTAGGAAAGTAAAATACTTTGAGAAATACGCGATCATTTCCATTTTCGTGAATGACTCCAGGCGTCTGCCATTCGTAAGAAAGTCCTACCCGATTTTGACCAGCAAATGAATCATTTGGACCTACATCTCTTCCTGCGCCGACGGTTTTTCCTGCAATTGCAACTCCCTTTGAGTTAATCACTCCGAAATATTCAATGCATGAATACTTTTGATCGGCAGTACAAGGCTGGAATAGTTGCAAATCCGTGCTTGCAGATCCTGCCGTGGATGAAATCGGGAGTGATGCTCCAAGTAAAAGGGCCAGTATCAACAATCTGGCTGCCGTTCGGGCTCTCATTAAAGCTACTCCTTGCCTTGAACTTACAGAAGTAACACCGTAGGCAGGGCGCAGATTTATGCGTGAGGGTGAGATACTTTCGGGGTGTTGGAAGCCCTTTTTCTCGGATTGTTACAAGGCCTCACCGAATTTCTACCTATCTCATCTAGCGCCCACCTGCGTCTAGCAGGTGAGTTCCTTCCCAAGGCCGGAGATCCTGGGGCAACCTTTACGGCAATTACACAGATCGGAACTGAGTTAGCGGTCCTGATCTACTTCAGGCGAGATATTGCACGTATTGCCGCAGCCTGGCTCTCCAAAGTTATTGTGCGCAAAGAAATTCCAGGCAGTTCCCCACAAGATGTCCGTTTGGGATGGATGATCATTGTTGGATCTATTCCCATTGTCGTGCTCGGTTATCTCTTTCAAGAAAATATTCGCAACACATTTCGATCGCTCTGGCTTATTGCCATCGTCATGATTGTCTTTGGCATCATTTTGGGTATTGCAGATAAATTTGGGCGCAGCGAGCGAGATCTCAAAAGTCTCTCATCTAAGCACGGAATCGCCTATGGCTTAGCTCAATCGTTGGCCTTGGTACCAGGGGTGTCTAGATCTGGTGCGACGATCGCAATGGGACGCATACTTGGATATAGACGCGAGAGCGCACTTCGGTACTCCTTTCTGCTGGCAATACCTGCCGTATTCGGTAGTGGTCTCTATGAACTCAAGACTGCTATCGGCGAATCCGATCCTTCAGCACCGTATTCGTTGATAGAAACTTTTGGGGCAACAATAGTTGCATTTATTGTTGGTTATGCGGTTATTGCGTGGTTGATGAAGTTCATATCTACTAAGAGCTTTATGCCATTTATCATTTACCGCATCGTCTTAGGTATGACAATTTTGCTTTTGCTGGCTTCTGGAACAATTAACGCTTAAGGATTCTCATGCTTGGTGGAATAAATAACGCTCTCTTTCTCACTTCTTTTGGTGGCTTTGTTGGTGTCGCAATTCTGATCATCTTTCTCAAATGGGCATTTTCATCAAATAGGAAGATGATTGTGACTCCAATTAAGGCAGGCAAGAAAGATGAATATGGGTTGCTCAAACCACTTCCTACACCTGGAAATTACATAGAAGCCCAGATGCTGTTATTGAAGTTGCAGGATTCAAATATCAAAGCAACTCTCACCCAGACACTTCAAGGACCTTCGCTGATGGTCTTTGAGAAAGATTTTGATATTGCCTTAGCGATCCTCAAGAGCTAAATCGCTGAGTTCTTGCCCTGAGATGCGATAGACAGTCCACTCATCCATGGCTTTAGCTCCAAGAGAAGTGTAGAAATCAATTGCGGGTTGATTCCAATCAAGTACCCACCATTGGAAACGACCATATCCACGTTCTTTGCAGATCTTGGCAAGGTGTTTGAGCAAATCCTTACCGTAACCCAGTTTACGAAACTGAGGGCGAATGAAGAGGTCTTCCAAGTAGATTCCATGAAGGCCCTGCCAGGTGGAGTAATTAAGGAACCAGATAGCTAGCCCTGCAATTTCTCCCTCGTGTTCGACAATCTCACAAAATACTTTCGGATCAGAGACAAAGAAGGAATTTTGAATGTGTTCGGCAGTTGCCTTTGCCTGATCTGGGGCTTTTTCATAGACAGCCAGCTCATGAATGAGAGCCAAAATCTCTTGGGTGTCCTCAATTCGAGCTGGTCGAATCACTTACTATTTCCTTGAAACTTGGGAAGATTGAGATCAAATTGAATAGAGAGAATTCTTACCAGAACTACTACGAAACCACCTGAAATTGTGGCAACTGACAAATCTACATTCAATTGCAGCAGTGCTACCGAAAATACGGCACCGGCAAGAGATGAAGTGCCGATGGTCTCTCGGTGAAGCAGTACTGGCTCAACCTGGCAGAGTACATCTCGTAAAAGCCCACCAGTCACGGCTGTGATTACTCCAAGAATTACGGTTGCATACCAATCACTATTGAGGTTGTGAGCAAGTTGCACGCCTGATGCGGTCGCAATAGCTAGTCCCAGGGTGTCCATGATCAATAAAGTCTTACCGATCTTGGTAACGCGGCGAACGCTTAAAGTGATCGCCACAGCAGCGATAATGCTTCCAATCACCCACGGATCTGTAATTAAGCCAGGCTTTAGCCCGAGAAAGATATTTCGCAGTGTTCCGCCTGAGACTGAGGCGGCAATTGCAACAAGTGCAATTCCGCCGTAATCCAATCCGCGATCTGCTGCTACTCGCGCTCCAACGAGAGCGAATACAAATACTGCAAGCAGATCAAGGATGTGGAGTAACGTCATTTTTATCTACATTAAGAGACAGCGATGATGTCGACTGCAAAGATCAATGTGTCCTTCTCTAGCGGATGGCCTGGCATTGGTCCATAACCGAGCGCCGGTGGAATTACCAAGAGGCGACGTCCTCCGACTTTTGCACCGAGAAGTCCTTCTTGCCATCCCTGGATCACGCCAGAGAGTGGAAACGTTGCAGGTGCACCACCGGTCCAAGAGGACTCGAGAATGCTGCCATCAGACCACTTCATTAATGTGTAGTGGACTGTCAATGTTGATGTTGCGACAACTTCGGTGCCACTTCCCACGATGACATCTTCTGCAACGAGCTCGGTAGGTGCATCACCTGTTGGCGCAGTAATTGTTGGAGCCTCTCCCGCGTTAGCAGTTACTTGTACGAGCGTGCTTGATGACATGTCATCTCCTTGTTCTGAGCAGCCAGTGAGGCCAACTAGTACGATTGAAAGAATAAGAGCAACTTTTTTCATGAGGGGATCCTAACCGTCTCTTTGATTGAGTAGTGAATTACTTATCTTCGATTTCGCGAATAAGAGTGAACTCCCCTTGCCCCAGTTGGCCCTGAGAGCGATACATCTCTAGTTTCTCGCGGGTGTCGGCGATATCAAGATTTCGCATAGTTAACTGGCCGATGCGATCTGTTGGACCAAAAGCCGCATCTTCTGTGCGCTCCATCGAGAGTTTATCTGGGTGGTAGCTCAGGTGTGGTCCAGAAGTCTGAATAATTGAGTAATCATCTCCGCGACGAAGTCGAAGAGTTACTTCACCAGTGACTGCTGATGCAACCCAACGCTGCAGCGATTCGCGGAGCATCAGTGATTGCGGATCTAACCAACGACCTTCATAGAGCAGGCGACCTAGACGGCGACCTTCTGCATGATAATTTGCGATGGTATCTTCATTATGAATCGCAGAAAGTAGGCGCTCATAGCCAATGAAGAGAAGTGCCATTCCAGGAGCTTCATAAATTCCACGACTCTTCGCTTCGATGATTCTATTTTCGATCTGATCTGCCATACCTAATCCGTGGCGACCACCGATGGCATTTGCTTCTTTCATCAATGCAACAACGTCATCAAAATGTTTGCCATTGATTGCAACTGGGCGACCTTGGACGTACTCAAGTTTTACATCTTCGCTCGGAATTGAAACTGCTGCATCCCAGAAGCGGATTCCCATAATCGGTTCCACAATTTCAATAGAAGCATCAAGACTCTCAAGATTCTTCGCCTCATGTGTTGCCCCGAGAATGTTGGCATCGGTCGAATATGCCTTTTCAGTGCTGTCACGGTAGGGAAGGTTGTGTGCGACTAACCATTCAGACATCTCTTTACGCCCACCAAGTTCACGAACAAAGTCTGCATCCAACCACGGCTTGTAAATACGAAGATTTGGGTTTGCAAGAAGTCCATAACGGTAGAAACGCTCAATGTCGTTGCCTTTGTAGGTTGATCCATCGCCCCAGATATCTACCTGATCAGAGAGCATGGCACGAACAAGCAGTGTGCCGGTTACTGCTCGACCGAGTGGTGTTGTATTGAAATACTGCTTTCCACCTGAGCGAATATGAAATGCTCCGCAGGCAATGGCAGCTAAACCTTCTTCCACCAATGAGGTTTTGCAATCCACCAGGCGAGAAATTTCTGCGCCATATTCCTTTGCGCGCACAGGAACTGAATCAATATCAGTCTCGTCGTATTGGCCAAGATCTGCGGTGTAGGTGCATGGAATCGCACCTTTATCTCGCATCCAAGCAACTGCGACCGAGGTATCGAGACCGCCAGAAAAGGCGATTCCAACTCGTTCTCCGACCGGAAGTGATGCAAGGACCTTAGACATAGCTCCTAGTCTAATGGTTGAGCAGGCGTGCTAGCGCAGGCTTTACCTTCCACGCCTGAATCAACTCTTCGTATCTCTTTACTTCTATCGATTCAACAGTTGCTCCAGTTTTTACTGCTCGAATCATGAGATTTCTAGGAGTGTGCTCTCCCCCAATAAATTCAATCGCCTCGACACGGTAGCCACAAATTTTGAGGATTTGCATTCTCAATGCATCGGTGAGTAAGTCCGCCAATCGCTCTCGCATAATTCCGTGACGAGTGATCAGTGACCACGGTTCAGGAGTCTCAGTTAGCTGTGACTGAATATCATGATGACAACATGGAGCGATCATCAGAAGCTTTGAATCTGAATTTACCGCCCAAGCAATCGCGTCATCGGTTGCGGTATCGCATGCGTGCAATGCAATTGTGACATCTGCCTGAGTGAGTGAGGTAGATGAAATCTCCTCAGCACGAAAATCTATGGTCTCAGAGATACCCAATTTTCTGGCAATCTCATTGTTGCGATCTCTGGAATCGGTTCGTACATCAATCCCAACCACTTTTACCTCGATGCCAGTCGATCGCAGATATTGATGGGCTGCAAAAGTTAGGTACGCGTGTCCGCATCCCAGATCTACGATCGTGAGCGGCTCTGACTTAGTTGGTTTATGAATATGCCCAGCTTCGATAGCGCTGGTTAAAGTGGGAGTAAGAAGACGTAAGAATTCTTCTACTTGTCGATACTTGTCACTCTTTGAGGGTTTGATCTGTCCAGAAGTATCGCTGATTCCAACAGCAACCAAAAACGGATCAGTCGGATCTAAAAGCCGATTCTTCTTTTTATCATGAGCGAGATCGATAGAGTTACTTGCAGCTGTGATTGAGATCAGTGGCTCATCTTTCTTAGTTATGCGCAACGAGAAACTCTCAGAGAGAGTCTCGATGAGAATATTTGCATATCCCGATCTGATGTATTCAGAGATTGGGAGTTCCCTAGCCAGAAAATTCTTAGTTGTAACCGCGCGGCCATCGCTTGTGGCGACTTGAAAGTGAAGGGTTTCCTTGATCAATACTGGGCGAATATCAATTCGTTCAGTTGGGGTACTCATATTTCTGCGGCGACCTGAGAGCACTGCGCGAGCAACAGATTCGGGATCGTTGAAATAATCCAGACTCTGAGCAAAGGCTTCCTCGAGTGAGATGCGCGCCACTGGAGACATAGTGGCTAAATTACCGCAGATCCAGCGGATGTTAGGCTGGGGGCGTGAATACGGTTGCAACAATTTCCACCACAAACTGGATAATTACTATCGCAGCCCTCCTGATCATCATCGGATTAGATTTTGCGTGGGCTGTTGCGCGGCGTGAAAAAGATACTTCCATGCGCGAGGCAACTGCCTGGAGCGTCTTTTACGTCTCGCTAGCTGTAGCCTTCGGTCTCTTTTTAAGTCGCTGGCTGACTTCTCGCGAACAGCAGGAATTCTTTGCTGGTTGGCTCACCGAATACTCACTCTCTTTCGACAATCTCTTCGTATTTGTCCTGATCCTTACCAGACTCAAGATTGATAAGAAGAAGCAGCAGTTAGCGCTGTTAATTGGAATTTTGATTGCCCTAGTACTTCGAATAGTCGCCATCTCACTGGGTAAGGCTGCGATCGAACGTTTTGAGTGGGTCTTCTTCATCTTTGGTGCTTTCCTGATCTACACCGCATTTTCACTCTTCATGGAGAGTGCACACAAAGAGGGTATGCAGGAGCAAGAGAGCAAGATCGTCCAATTTCTGCAGAGCAAGGGCTTAAAGCCGTTCACGATCGCGCTGCTCGCCCTGGGAATGACCGACTTACTATTTGCCTTGGATTCTATTCCAGCAATATTTGGCCTTACCGAGAATGTTTATCTAGTAATCACTGCAAATATTTTTGCACTGATGGGATTACGTCAGCTCTACTTCCTCATCGGTGGATTGATGACTCGATTGGTTTACATCGGAAAAGGTTTATCGGCGGTACTAGCCTTCATCGGCTTTAAGCTGGTATTCCACGCATTCCACGCAGTCGGTGTTCATGAAATTAGTGGATGGCACATTCCAGAGGTCACCATCACGCAAAGTTTGATTGTAATTATTGCCTGCCTGGGCCTTGCAACTATTGCAAGCCTTATAAGCACGCGCGATAAAACAAACTAGAGCGTTATTTCTAGCGCTAATCCACCCAAGCTGGATTTACGTAGAGTTAAAGTCCCTGAATGCTCTTGCACGATTGCAGCAATGATCGATAGCCCAAGTCCTGAACCTCCTGTTTCGCGTGAGCGAGAGGCATCAAATCGATTGAGCAGCTCAATTCCGGTGCGATAAGAAGATTCGGGTAACCCGGGACCACCGTCTTCAATCACCAGACGTGACTTCTTTCCTACCTTTGAGAGTTGAACTCTTACGGGTGCCTCACCCGGAGTATGACGACTGATGTTGTTGAAAATGTTCAGCAAGAGTCGACGCAGGTGTTCGACTGAACCGGTTACTGTGATGCTCCCTGCTATGTCTAAAGCAACATCCCGCCCAGGGTTGAGGACCGTGAAATCGCGTGAATAAGAAGAGATTAACTCCGTTAAATCTATCTCTTCAAAGACTGGCTCAATTGTCTCCCCTAGTTCAGCCAAGAGAAGAAGATCTTGGATTAGATTCTCCATTCGGATGATCTCGGCATTTACTCGCTCATGCGCTCTCTGTCGATCACTCTCAACAATGATTTGCCCCTTGGCCAACATCTCTGAATAGCCCTTTATCACAGTCAGTGGTGTGCGAAGTTCGTGGGATGCATCGGCTAGAAAGCGCTGCATGCGAGACAGAGAGTCTGCTGCAAGTTTGCGATTATTTTTTCGAATTACCAGATAAGAAAGGGCAATTGCCAAAGTGTCAGCTACGAATGTAACGAGGAATACACGTTGCAGATTCTTGGAAAAATTCTCATTGATTGCTTCAAGCGAATCGGCAATCAACAGGCGATCACCGCCTGAAATCTCTACTGATATGAATCGGTAGGCTTGAACTCCATCTATCGATATAGGTGAATTTAAAGATTGAGCAACCGCGCCAGCATCAGGGGCAGCATCTAGAGTTAACTGTGATTCATTAATAATGGTTAACTCTCCAGAAGCAGATAGCAGAGCAATAGTGAGATTAAAATCTAACTCAGATGCACTATCGAGTGCTGCACTTACGGGTGCATCGGAATTTGCCTTGACGGAGTCAACAATTTGAGTCAGGCGTGAATCTATAGTCTCAATCTGAGAATTCTTCACTGAGATGGTGGCGTACCCACCTACCAGTAGTGAGAGGGCGGTTGTGATGAGCGCACTAGAAACCAGATATCGGAGACTTTTTTGCTTCACTATTTCTTTGGCTCCTGGATTACAAAGCCAACACCTCTGATAGTTTTTATGCCCTCAAAACCATCTTTATGTAACTTCTTTCGCAAATAAGAGATGTATGTATCGACCACAGTGCTCTCTGATTCAAAGGTGATACCCCAGACATCATCAAGGAGTACTCCTTTAGAAAGTACACGGTTCTTGTTCTCAATTAATACTTGCAGCAACCGATACTCGGTTGGCGATAGATCAATAACTTCATTATTAAATGTAACTGTGTGAGTGGAGTCCTCTATCGAAATTGGCCCGCATTTGATGGTTGAACTTGGCGCACTCGATAGGTGCGAGCGCCGAAGAATTGCTTTTAGTCGCAGAACTAGCTCTTCTAGACCAAATGGCTTCACCACGTAATCATCGGCACCTAAAGTCAGTCCGCGGGTTACATCTACACGATCAGCTCTGGCGCTCAACATCAGAACAGGAACGTCATTTCCAGTCTTGCGCAATCTCTCGACTAGTTCAAAGCCGTCCATGAGCGGCATATTGATATCAATGATCATGATGTCTGGGCTATAGCTGCGCAGCAAGGTAAGTGCGCTCATACCATCGCTGGCGGCCTGGGTCTCAAAGCCGGCTAACTTAAGGGCATCTTTCAAGAGCTCCCTCACGCCGGCTTCATCATCGACAATCAGAATTTTAGTCGGCTCTGCAGGTGCTGAACTCATGGCCCTAGCCTTACAGGTCTTGGCCTACATTTCCACCATCTCACCAGCCCCGCCTGCGCGTCGGAGCGACTTTCACAGAGACTTCACAATCTTCACTGGCATCCTGTGATCACGTTAGAGCCAAGAGAGTGAGGAGGATGTGATGCTAGTCAATCGAAAAGCAGCCATCGTGGCGATTGCTTCCATCTTCGCTCTCTCATCAACAACTGTTGCAGCTGCAGATGTCACACCATCTCCAACGCCAACCTCAACTCTTTCACCAATGCAACAGTACGCACAAGCACTTGAGCAATTCAAGGTCGATATGAAGCAGTATCAAGTTGCTCGTGCACTTCGTGAAAAGCAACTCCGCGTAATTTTCTCTGAGTTCAATGCCGCCTTGAAGAAGGCAAGCGAAGATGCACGCATCGCCGGAAAGAGTGCAGCAACTAAGGCAGCTCTCGCATCTGCTCGTGCAGCAGCCGCTGCTGCACGTGATGAAGCTGTTTCACTCCTTGGTCCTGAACCAATTGCACCTACACCACCGGCTAAACCTGCAAAAGCTCCTCGAATGGCAGACCAGGGAAAGAAACCTGAAAAGAGAAATTAACTCGTTAGTACAAGCGGACTAGTCTGCTGGTAGCGTCTGGCCGTGGTTAACTCCAATGATCTCTGGTGGAGCCAAGCAGTCATCTACCAGATTTATCCGCGCTCTTTCTTTGATAGCAATGGCGATGGTGAAGGTGACCTTTCAGGCATTTCCTCAAAAATTGATTACCTATCTTCACTCGGCGTAGATGCAATCTGGTTGAGTCCCTTTTACGAGAGCCCAAATAAAGATGGTGGCTACGACGTTAGTGATCCCAGAGCAGTCGATCGGCGCTTTGGCTCAATCTCAGATTTTCAAGAGTTAGTCGCGGCCTGCCATAAAAAAGGTATCCGGGTAATTGTCGACCTGGTACCTAACCACTTCTCTGATCAACATCGGTGGTTTCAAGAAGCGCTCAATTCTGCAGCGGGATCGGCTAGTCGCAAGCGATTTCATTTCTTGGACGCTACCAACAACGGCAAGCCACCAAATAATTGGATCTCTCTCTTTGGCGGCTCAGTCTGGACTCAGGTTGATGATGGGCAGTTCTACCTTCACCTATTTGATCAATCACAACCTGATCTCAATTGGGAAAATCAAGACGTTCGGGAAGACTTTGAAGTGACTCTTAAGTTTTGGCTAGATCAAGGCGTCGACGGGTTTCGTATAGATGTAGCCCATGGGTTAATAAAGGAAGATCTACTAGTTGATCACCCAGCCCCTCAGGCACTGAGCGATGCGCTCCGTCTTGATATCGAGATGGATCCGAAGGAACGTTCTGAGATTCTTGCAACGGTGCCTTTCTTCAACCGACCTAGAGTTCATGAAATTTATCGTAGCTGGCGAAAGATATTTGATTCATACGATCGCTCTATAGTCTCTGTGGCAGAGATATGGGTCCACCCACCAAGTGAGGCCGCACTTTATGTTCGCCCAGATGAGTTAAATCAAGTTTTCAATTTTGATCTACTCACGACAGCATTTGATGCAAATCTTCTCTATGAAAGTATCGAATCGGCATTCTCCATTTTGCGCCCTGTCGGGGCACTTCCCACCTGGGCTTTGAGTAATCACGATTCACCGCGAGTTGCCTCGCGTCTTGGTGTCGCAGAATCTAAAGCGCTATTTATTGCACTTCTTGCTCTACCTGGATCTCTCTACATCTATAACGGACAAGAGCTTTCACTACCGGATGCTGACGTGGCCGATGAATTTAGACAAGATCCTGTCTATTTCCGCACACAGGGTGCGCAGAAGGGACGAGACTCTGCTCGAGTTCCGCTGCCGTGGAATTCGCAAGCAACCAACCTTGGATTTACAACGGGCAAGCCATGGCTTCCGATTCCAGATCAATGGCAAAAAATTTCAATCGACGTGCAGGATCACGATGAGGAAAGCTCTCTCAATCTCTATCGCAGAGGGATCCAATTACGAAAGAGTGCTCTGGAATTTGATAAGTCAATCGTGTGGCAAGAAACCGGCGCACGTGGACTTCTTGTTTTTCAACGTGGATCAACCCTAGTTCTGCTCAATACTTCAACAGAGTCGTGCAGTTACGAAGTTGTTGGCGAAATAATCCTCGCTTCGACTTCAACGATAAGCATGCAAGATGCACGAGTTACTTTACCGAGCGCGTCGGCATGCTGGGTGAGATTACATTAACCTGGCTTTTTAAACCGCAGCGAATCTCTATCTTTACTTTTGCTCTTTTCGTGAATTTTCCTTATCTGTAACTCAACACTTGTAATTGCTTCATCAAAGGCAGCCAGATCATTAAATGAGGCAGCTTCTGCTCTCAACAATGGACCGGCTCCATGCGTTGTAATTACAACGTGATGAGCATGTTTGCCTTGACGTGGATTAGCTTCATGCAGAATTTCAACTTCTACTCGCTCGATGAGTACGCTAAATCTCTCCAGCGAATTAATTTTTTCAATTACAATCTCTGAAAAATCTTCAGCTAAATCTGCATGCCGGGAGTGGATAACAATCTTCACTTCAAATACCCCACTTCACTACTAGAGGTGCGTCCTCTAACAATGGCAGGGATTGGTGAAAAAAGTAAGGGCTACCAGATAGATGTAGGTAGCAAGTACATCAGAGCGGTACCAGCTGCGGCGTAGGCAAGGGCCTGCATCAAAATTAAAAGTGCAGTGATCCGATCGGCGCGCTTTGCCTGCTTATCTGCCACCCGCGAGAGTTGGCCGAGTTTGCCGAAGTTAAATGTCCCCATAAATCCGTAGGCAAGGCAGAACTTTTTTCGAGATTGCACCCAACCGATACTGGCAACCATCAATGGGAAGAAGAGCGCTAAGCGTGCGCTTCGAGGTGCATCGATGCCAAAGAGTGAAATTGAAGATGTAATAAATAGCAGAAATCCAACAGCAGCTACGAATTGTCTGCGACGAATTTCACCAGCCCCAATGTTGCAGGTGCCGGGAATATATTCGTTGCTCATTTACTCTCTTTGATATCGGCATCATCGACTTCATCCTCATCAACCCATGCTTCCGCGGCCTGATTATCTTGGCGCTCGGCCCAGGAGAGAAATGAAGCAATGCCCTTGAAAGCCAGGGCGATGACAGCAACCGCAGCAAGGATTCGGCGGATGATCTTCATGCCTCTAATTTACTCCTCTTTGCTCAAAATTTCGCGCTCGAGAGTTAAAGAATAGAGAGCGCCTTTTCAATATCTCTCCAGAGATCTTCGACATCTTCACAACCTACCGAAAGTCGAATAAGGGTCTCAGGTACAGATTGACTTTCGATGGGCCAACGGCGGCGGCGCTCCCATAGTGACTCAACTCCCCCGAGGCTTGTTGCGTGGGTGATGATCTCAGAGGCATCGCAAACACGATCGGCATCAGCACCGCTTCCAATGACTTCAAAGGAGAGAACAGCTCCAAATGTGGACATAAAAGATTTGGCACGCTCATGCTGAGAATCTGTGGGAAGCCCTGGATAGCGCACTCGGGAGACCTTTGGATGCGATGAAAGACGGAGAGCCAATTCATGGGCACTCTTACATGATTGTGTAAAACGAAGAGGGAAGGTGCGAATTCCGCGAAGGGCTAGCCAAGCCTCAAAGGGGCCGGCGATTGAGCCATTAAATTTGCGAGCATTGGAAAGTGATGTGAATAGTTCAGAGTCATGTGTTGATAGTGAGCCCATCAAGAGATCACTATGTCCTGCCAGAAACTTTGTCACTGAGTTCATCACGACATCTGCACCCATTTCAAGGGGACGTTGAGTGAGAGCAGTTGCAAATGTGTTATCAACCATGACGAGAATCTTCTGTGATTTTGCAGCTGAAATTAGAGCTGGCAAATCTGCCACATCAAGACATGGATTGGAAGGCGACTCCAACCAGAGTAAATCTGCACCTGGCAATTGAGCAATCACATCTTGCGTTTTTGACAGATCAACGAGAGTTACCTTAAGGCGACCGCTCTGACTGTACTGATTGAGTAAAGTCATTACTCCGCTATAACCTTCATGTGATGCAACTACGCAGGCACCCCATGGAAGAATTGAGAATGCTGCAGTAATTGCTGCCATTCCGGATGAGAAGATAAGTGAAGAGCCACCTTCAAGGGCGCTGATTGCACTCTCTGTCGCACTCCAAGTCTCGTTACCGTAGCGACCGTACCCAATCGGGCCACCCGCAGTAAATGTGCTGTTCAGCGAGATCGGTGCATTGAGCGGACTATCTCCTGCGCGTTGCGGACGTCCTGCTGTTATTGCTCGAGTGGAGAGCGCTTCTGTTGATGGATCGTGACTCATGCTTCTAAGCCTAACCGAGACTCTCGCGAGTGAGTACCGCCATTGCAGCGTTATGGCCGGCAATGCCACTGACGCCTCCCCCACGACGCGCTCCCGCCCCTGCGATAAAGATATGAGGGTCATCAGTCTCTCCACCCCATTGAGGAGAAGGAGTTATCTGATCATCTTCGATAAATGGGAAATCAAGATCTCTATGGAAAATATTGCCGCGGGGAAGATAAATAGCAGCCTCTAAGTCAAGTGGAGATTTTGCTTCGAGTGCAAAACTGCCATCACTGTTTCTTGCAAGAACACTCTCTATCGGATCAAGCAGGTACTCATTCAAACTTGCAAGAGCGCTTGCTACTGCTTCATCGCGGGCTTTTTCAGGATCGGTATCAAAGAGCGATGCATCGGTGTGTATTCCGAAGAGAGTCAAGGTGTGAAAACCTTGTTCGACCAACTCTAGTGAGAGGATACTGGAATCAGTGAGGGTATGGCAGTACATCTCGAGGGGAAGCCGCTTTGGAATCGCTCCACCATTGGCAATGCGATAACTCTCATTGAGCTGTGAGTAACTTTCGTTGATATGGAAGGTTCCGGCAAAGGCAATTCTTGGATCAACGCCTGACTTCAATCGCGGCAAACGCGTCAAAAGCATATTGATCTTCAACTGTGAACCAGCTAGTGATGTTGGTGGAGTTTGGCCTCTCAATCGTGCCAGGTGTTGTGGAGCGGCTGCAAAAAGTAGATCCTCGCCGTGAAATTCTCGTCCGTCAGAAGTTCCAACTTTCACTCCTGCTCCAGTACTAATAATCGAATTTACGGGTGAATTAAGGACGATCTCAACACCGTGACTTCGCGCAATTCGCTCAAGTTCGGTAACAAGTGCCCCCATGCCTCCTCTCGGCACTTTCCATTGTCCGACTCCATTTCCTATCAAGTGATAGAGAAAGCAGATATTGGCTTGAATATCCATCGAATCTACAAAAGTTCCAATGAGGGCATCGGTAAGGACTACACCTCGTACAACATCATTTTTAAATCGGTCTTCAATTATTTGACCAATAGGTTTTTCAATCATGTATTCCCAGACCGAATCCATCGCAATTTCTGCTCGCAACTGCGACCGAGTCATCAGAGGCTTGAGCATGCTTGGAGCGCTACGTTTAGCAAATTCTGCTATCTCTGAGTAAAACTCTTGCCAGGCAATCCCTTCTGTCTCCGAGCCAGTCAAGCGCCTAAATGAGTCGGCAGTCTGATCATCCCAGTGCATCGCAACTGTGAGTCCATCGTGCCTTCCGTTAATTTCATACGGGGTATGGGAAGAGACATCTCGGTTAATCGTCTGAAAGTTAATACCAAGATCGCTCACGATTTGGTCAGGTAATAAAGCAACTAAGTACGAATATCGAGAAAGCCGTGCATCGTATTCTGGAAATGCCCTGACACTGGCCGTTGCACCACCAAGCTCTGCCGCCGCTTCAAGAAGCAGAACATGCTTGCCCGCTTTTGCTAAATATGATGCGGCAACTAACCCGTTGTGACCGCCGCCTACAACAATTACATCGTAATTATTAGCCACGAATTCCCTTTGCCATCTGAGTAACTGCCTGAGTAATAATCTCGGGGCTAGTTGCAAAATTTAATCGAGCAAATTGATTCCATTGGGCGCCATAAATATGTCCCGAATTGAGTGCAACCTTAGATTTCTCAAGTATTACAGTGGCAGGGTCTGCGCCAAGATTCAAGTGTGACAGATTAAGCCAAGCAAGATATGAGTGCTGTGGTGGGTTGTAAATAACTTCAGGTAAATGTTCGGACAGGAGCTGCGCTATTAGGTGGCGATTATGATCTAGTTGTTTGATGACTGTATCTAGCCAGGTAATTCCCTTTTCAAAAGCAGTCGCAGTTGCAAAGGCACCGAAAATTGATGCACGGAAGTGAAGTGAATAAGCCAATGCATTGAGTTTTTCGTGCATGGCATCACTGCCAGAGACGATGATTGCGCACTTAAGGCCCGCAATACTCCACCCTTTGCTGGCGGCTGTAACAGTAACGCTTACAGCAGCTGCATCTTCACCGAGTGCCAGAATTGGAGTAAATGGGTGTTGGCGGTACTCAAGCGGTGAATGAATTTCATCGCTGATAATCAAAACATTATTCTTGGCCGCAAGCGAAACAAACTTTGCTAGCTCATCTCTAGAAAATACTCGTCCGATCGGGTTGTGAGGTGAACAGAGAAGGTGGACTTTAATTCCACTTTGATAAGCCTCCTCTATGCGCTGCCAATCAATCTCCCACTGTTCGGTTATGTTGGTTGAGTCATGGAGAACGAACGGAACATCCACACAATTTAATTTTGTCTCATTGATCCAGGTATAGAAATTTTGATAGATGGGAGAATTGATCAAGATTTTGTCACCGGGTGAAGTAAATACGCGAAGAATCTCAACTACTCCGACGCCAACATCTGTTGCGACTCTTATCTTGTCAGGCGCTACATTCCAGTTCCACCGCTTCATTGCAAAAGAAGAGAAAGCTTCTCCGAGTTCAGGTATCGCACCGAGATATCCCATATCTGAGTTATCCACCATCGTGTGGAGAACTTCCTTAATTGGATCTGCAATTGGAAAATCCATCTCAGCCACAGGCAATGGGATCACATCAGATGGAAAGGCCCGCCACTTCTCGCTGTGATGAGTTGCCAGTTCGGCAAGCGTTGGCGCGATTACTTTGTCGTCGCTCATAGTTGGAGTATTCCACTAACTAACTTAGGTTACTAGGCGTTTTGTAGAGTTTCGCACAACAAGAGTGGTAGGAACGACCAAAGAACTAGGTTCCTTAGTTGGAATCCGCAATCGCTCCATAATCGACCAGGCCGCCATCTCACCCATTAATTGAACTGGTTGTTCTATGGTGGTGAGTTCGGAAAATTCAGACATCTCATGTCCGTCAAAGCCAACAATTGAAATGTCATCAGGACATTTCAACCCATGTCTACGAATAGCTTGCATCACACCAAATGCCATCTCATCCGATTCACAGAAGATTGCAGTTGGTCGATTGGGACGAGCGAGTAGATCATCCATAGCGCGGGCTGCTGTATACATAGTAAAGCCGCCATGAACTTCTCTTGATGGATCCCATTCCAAACCATTTTCGACAAGAGCTTGTAAAAATCCTTTTCTTCGATCTTGTGGAACGCTGAAGTTAAATGGATCATCGGGGTGGCCAGACATCAATGCAATATTGGTGTGACCCTGATTAACCAAATGTTGTGTAGCGGTTCGTGCTGCTGCGACATCATCAATGGCAACGCTGGCGCAATCTTTATGGTGCATTCCAACGAGGGCTACTGGAATTCCAAGACTCAACATCGATTCGAATTCTTCTTCTGTTGGCGGAAGGCTGATCACAATCAGGGCATCTACCCGGCCTTTGAGAAGTTGATGCTGGAAAAGTCTTTCTCGACCCTTCATCTGGCTGAAGTTATATAGAAGTAGATCTAGCCCAGCTTCGCGCAGGGCCTGTTCAGCACCGCTGATTACCTGAGCGAAATACCAACGAGAGATATATGGCGCAACAATTCCAACGCTATTTGTCCGGGGCTTTGTACTTGCATCTGCTGGGCTATTGATGGGGTAGCCAAGTTTTTCGGCAGCTTCAATAATCTTCTTGCGAGTTTCTGGGTTCACATGGTGGAGGCCTCGTAGCGCACGTGAAACGGTAGCGATTGAGACTCCTGCTTCTTGAGCAATCTCCTTTACGCCGGCCATTGCTCTCCCACTCGCTCGGTTCTCTTGCCCACTCAACCGCACTTAATGGCGAGCCTGCAACAACTGTAAAAGTATCCCTAGTTTCTGAAAAAATTCAAGGGTTTTTCACTTTTCAGCGGGGAAAGGCAACCCCAGTGCTTGAATGGCAGTCATACCCGTTTGGATTCTTGGCTAAATATTTCTGGTGATACTCCTCTGCCAAGTAGTACTCCATACCATCGGCGCTCTTTATCTCAGTAACAATCTGGTCGAGACCTTCTGAAGTGAGTGCACTTTGGTAGAGATCTCGAGAAGCTAGCGCCTCATCCATCTGTTCTTGATCGACTGTATAGATAGCACTGCGATACTGAGTTCCAATATCTCCACCTTGAGCGTTCAGGGATGTTGGATCATGCATCACCCAAAACTCTTCAAGTAAACGAGAATATGAAATCTGAGTCGGATCAAAAGTTACGGCGACCATTTCAGCATGGCCAGTCTTACCGGTGCAGACTTGCTCATAGGTAGGTGCAGCGGTAACGCCACCCATGTAACCAACTGATGTCTGAATAACTCCAGGCAGGGACCAGAAACGACGCTCAGCGCCCCAGAAGCAGCCTGTTGCAAAGTATGCAATTTTCTCTCTTTGGCTCATTTCCGAAGTCTTTCATGATTGGGAAGAACTTTCTTCACGTAAACTACACACACCTGCGCCCCCGTAGCTCAGGGGATAGAGCACCGCCCTCCGGAGGCGGGTGCACAGGTTCGATTCCTGTCGGGGGCACTTCGAAAGCGCGATCTATATCACCCTAAATCTAGAAATCTTTCACCGTACCTTCTTGTTTAAGAGAGTAAGACACGGGAGAATTGGCGTTTGCGCCATACGAGATTGACTCACTGTTGGCTGCAAGGATGAGGAGTAATCATGGATTGGCGACATCAATCAGCATGCCGCGATGAAGACCCTGAGCTCTTCTTCCCTGTTGGAAATACTGGCCCAGCAATTACCCAGATTGAAGAGGCGAAGAAAGTCTGTAATCGCTGCGTAGTAAAAGAGGCATGCCTTGCTTGGGCTCTGGAGAGCGGTCAGGATGCCGGTGTTTGGGGCGGACTATCTGAAGATGAACGCCGCGCACTCAAGCGACGTGCTGCACGAAATCGTGCTCGCTCCATGGAGCCACACAGCTGACGTTAATTCTTAATTTTTGAATAAATTAAATCGGGAATGTTAATCGAGCGGTGGTCCCGCGGTCTGTTGACTCCAAAACTAAATCACCTTTGAGTTCATTTTCTGTGAGTGTACGCACAATTTGAAGTCCCAAGTTAGAAGAAGTTATAAGGTCAAAATCTGCAGGTAAACCAACACCATTATCAATAATAGAAATGATTGCAGATTTCTCATCTCGTTCTAACAAAATCTCTAATGAACTCCCACCATTCTCTAATCCATGTTCGAGCGCGTTGTGAATGAGCTCGGTAACCACAAGCGATAGTGGCGTGGCGATGGCTGGATCTAGTGAACCTAACTGACCACTTCGTGTGATCGTTAATTCATTCATACGAGAACTTAACTCCAACGAGTGAGAAACTAAACGATCGAGCACGTCATCAAAGGCAACAGATGCATCGCTACCTGAAGAAAGTGTCTCGTGGACAAGTGCAATAGAGGCGATTCTTCGCACCGCTTCATTGAGAGCAGCCGCAGCCGATGGGTCATCAATACGTCGGGCTTGGAGGCGAAGGAGAGCCGATACTGTCTGAAGATTATTTTTAACACGATGGTGAATTTCGCGGATAGTTGCATCCTTTGTGACCAATTCACGCTCGCGTCGACGAAGTTCAGTCACATTCTGCAGGAGAACAACAGCGCCAATACGATCTTCACCATGAATTAAGGGAAGGACCAATAACTCAATAGTTCCACCACTGTTTTCCATCTCAACGCGACGAATTGCTTTACCGGAGAGTTGAACTCTAAGCGCTTCTTCGTGAGCAACGCTCTGTGGTGCAGAAATTTGATCTGCTACCTCTGCCAGGGTTTGACCTTCAAGGGCACTATTCCAACCAAGACGTCCGAAGGCAGAGCGCGCGTTGGGGCTTGCGTAAGTAATTACTCCATTGAGATCAATGCGCAATAGTCCATCGCCGACGCGAGGTGCAGGATCAAAATATGAATTGGCATCTTCGTACGGGAAGTTTCCTTCGGCTGCCATTCGATAGAGCTGATGGGCAAGTTCGCGATAGTTGAGCTCAAGTCGTGATGGCTGGCGCATGAGTTCAGAATCACGATGTCGCGAAATTACTGCGATGACTTCACCTTGATAAAGTACGGGCGTCGTCTCTTCCTTAATCATTAGATCGCCAACTTTTTCTGGGACCGTATCTCGGATGATCTCAGCACTCGATAGCGCTTGATCGATATGGGGTCGCTGGCCCCAGCTAATCTCTTCTCCCAAGACATCATGAGCAAATACAGTTGCAGCAGTCATAGGTCGAATGTGAGCGATGGCAACGTACCCGGTTGGCCAACTCTTCATATCCTTTCGAAGAGGAACCCAGAGAATGAGATCGGCAAATGAGAGATCAGATAAGAGTTGCCAATCTGCGACCAATTCACGGAGGCGATAAATTTGTGCTGGAGTCAGCGGGCTTCTTCCCGAAATAAACTCTTCTATTGTTGGCATCAACTTCTCCAGGAAGGTAGATGTTGGCTAACTTCTTGGATTGCAAACCAGGTGAGATCCTCGCCGTCAGGTGATACTAAAAATACGCAGGCTACCCAATCAAGAGTTATTGGTTCAGAAATCTCAATACTGTCCGCTCCGCTTGCTGTGATCTTGTCCTCAGGAATTTCAACTGCAATCACAAAGCCGTTGCCACCATTGTTGAGCTCTAGAGATTCATCTGCAGCCAGCATCGAGAGAATAAATTCCTGCTCCTCTTCCCCGAGTTCGGAGTGGGTAGCCATGAATTCAGAGGTTGGGGCATAAAGGGTGGGGATTGAGATCTGCTGGGATTGCATAAGAGAATCCAACTCTTGGCTGGTGACTCCCACATAGCTGCGCATGTTGCCAAGAGTACAAGGTTGGTTGGCTTTGCTCTAAATCTAGCGATCTACCTAGTCTCAGATATCTCTTTTGCGATTGCCATGATTTCTCGGCGAAGGCTGCTGCGCGGATTTCTCTCCATTAGGATTGAGCGATCAGATTGAGCCAGTTCAGCTGCGCGTACATCGGAAGAGAGAACTCTTAATGCACGCGGCTTACACGGGGTAACAATTGATAAGAATCTCTCCTCATCACTATCTCCTCTTCTTCCCTTCTTGCGATGATTGAGGATAAAGATCGCACGAGAATTCCGTGATTGCGCTGCTAGATTCTGTGAAATTCTTGCAAGCGAAGCTGAACTTACTTTGGTGGGTGAGGTAAAAATCCAAAGCTCATCCATATTTTCGAGTAACCAATTAGTAAAAATGCCTTCCCATCGTTTCTCGGAAATCTCCTGTTGTGAATCTTCAAGTCGTCCTAGATCAAAGATTATGTAATCAGTAGTAATGCTGTAATCACTAATCAAATGATCAATAGTTTCAGCATTGGCTCGAGTAATCTCGTATAGGTCTAGATTTGAATTTATGTTTCGGGGTAAGTCTTGATTGATATTTCTCTCACCAAGATTAATTGCTACCCCAGGTTGGCGAATATTTGCATCAACGAGTAATACTCGCTTGCCCAGCAGGGTGAGTTCGATTGCCACATTGATAGCCGCCATCGTCACTCCATCACCATGGTTTGCACCGGCCATAGCGATAATTGAAGAGCGTCGTGAACCTCTTTCCAGCCGACTTTTTCTTATCAATGGCACTCGATTTGGGGCCCGAATGACCGAGAGAAGTTCAGAAGCCAGCTCTGTTTTTGGATGCAGAGCCCTGTCTCCCAAGTTTTCGGTAGAGCTTGAAAAACCTATCGCTCGTTCGATATATGGAGTAACGGATTCTAAAAAAGAGGAATCAAATCCTGGGAGGTCTGACGAATAGAGAAGTAGCGGTTTGGAGTCGCTCTCTTGTCTTAAGTATGCCAGCAGTGAAGTTTTATCTAGCGCTCGAAAGAGAACGTTCCACCCTTGTGCATAGAGTGTGCCTGCCACAAAACCTTCAAACTCTGGTTCGCTAATTGCTGTCACCACTCTTAACTCAGCCATTTGAGCGCACCACAACCAATCGGCCATTTGAAGTACCTGCCAATAATCGCAACACTTGGGAGTTATCTACTGAAACGGTGATTGGTAATCCGCTTCCAAAATTTGAACCTTTTCGGTCAATAGAACGGAGAAAGATCCCAGTTAATAGGAGTTCAGGTGTGCTTAAACTCTGTGGGTTAGCAGGTTCTGGAACCCAGTAGAGAGAGATCATTTCACCGACTTGGATAGTTGATGGAATATCAGATGGTGCGATATTGAGTGGAACTTGCTCCGAATCAAAGTTCTGTGAATCCTCAGTAAGAGAGGCGATGGAGAGAAAACCGCCTTGCACCATGTTCTGTGTGCTTGTTAACCCGATGGGTGAAGATTCTTCCTCGAGATAAAGCTCTCGATTATCAACAAGGGAAGCGCTGACTAGATCGATATCCTCTGAAGTAAGTACTGTGCCGGCGGCTATGGGATGAGCGGCAACCCAGTAATTTGATTTGCTATCTGCCAGATAGGCAAAGGCAAATGATGAGAGAAGTGCAGCCAGAAAGAGAGTTCCTGCCACAATCACGCGTGGAGATTTGATGGAGAGTTGATGTGTTCCAAGTGATGACATGAGGCCAGAGCAAACGCTAATCCTCGAACTTTATCTACAAGTTCTCCACACTCATACTTTTGGATGAGAAGAACTCATCCTTTCTGGCGATGTAGCCTTGCGCACTCATGCCGATTCTTCCTCCATGACGACATACCCTTACGAACCATTCACACTAACTTCAGTTTCCACGAAAGACTTTCACTGGGAGCATCCAATTCTGGATCTATATCCAGATTCACATAGGAACCTTCCAAAAGAGCCGCTCCCCCAGCAAAAGGCAAAGCTCTACCTTGTACCTTCTCACTTTGGAGAAGACTTCGATGGTGATGACTTTCCGCAACCAACATCTGCCAGCGAACTCCCTGAATTACACACATGGACGATGACATTTGTTGTTGCTCTACTTGAAATTTGGGCTGGACGACGACAGCCAGCACAGTTGGCCTCACGCTGCCATCGAATTATCTACAGCGAATTACTACGGAAGACAGGTTCGCAGAAAGAAGTAGGAAAGATTCGAACCATCCATCAGAATCAACCCCTAGATGGAATCTGTGAATCAACAATCACTGTTCGATTCGGAGATCGTCTTCGCGCAATCGTTATCAGATTTGAAGGTGTTGATGGTCGATGGCTCTGCACCGAACTTGCTTTGGTATAGAAGTTACGCAGCTCCGTGGCAACGCTTGTACTTCTTGCCAGAACCACAAGGGCAAGGAGCATTTCGAGTAACTTCATTTTTAGTAACAACCCCTGATTCATCGGCTGCTGTGTATGAGAGAGCGCTGACTTCGGCTGGCTTTGCTTCGATGGATGGTGCTGAAACTTTCTTGCCATCTTCGACGCTGACCTGAACATTAAATACCAAGCTAGCGAGCTCTTCTTTAATTCCATCCATCATCGCAGAGAAAAGATCATAACCTTCACGTTGGTATTCAACGAGTGGATCACGTTGAGCCATTGCGCGAAGCCCAATACCTTCTTGGAGATAATCCATCTCATATAGATGTTCGCGCCATTTGCGATCAAGAACTGATAGCAGAACTTTCCGCTCAAGTTCACGCATTGCCTCAGAGCCAAGTTCGCTTTCTCGCTTCTGATAAGCGGCTTCGGCATCTTCAATAATTCGAGCAGATAAGAATTCAGCATCAAGTCCATCGACACTGCCGACTTCTGCGATCAATCCATCAATTGTGAGTGAGATTGGATAGATCATTTTCAGGGCAGACCAGAGCTTTTCAAGATCCCAATCCTCTGCATATCCTTCGCTAGTTTCTGCATCAACGTAGGCCTGAATAGTTTCGGCAAGGAATTGACCAACTTGTGTTGAAATATCTTCACCCTCTAGAACTAAACGGCGTTCGCTGTAGATAACACCGCGCTGGCGGTTCATTACATCGTCATACTTGAGAACGTTCTTGCGAATTTCAAAGTTCTGAGCCTCAACCTGAGTCTGAGCAGATTTAATAGCGTTGCTGACCATCTTCGATTCAATCGGCTCATCTTCGGGCAGACCGGCAGCTGAGAGGAAGCGCTCAACCATTCCTGAGTTAAAGCGGCGCATCAAGTCATCTTGAAGTGAAAGATAGAAACGTGACTCACCTGGGTCACCTTGGCGACCTGAACGACCGCGCAACTGATTATCAATGCGTCGAGATTCGTGACGTTCGGTTCCCAAAACGTAGAGTCCGCCAAGTGCCACTACTTCGTCGTGGCCCGTTGCAACTGCTGCCTTTTGCTTAGCTAATTCTGCCGGCCATGCTGCCTCATATTCGGCAGCATTTTCTACTGGAGAAATTCCGCGACGCTGCAATTCAAAATCAGCCATAAACTCGGGGTTTCCACCGAGCATGATGTCGGTACCTCGTCCGGCCATATTTGTTGCAACTGTTACAGCACCCTTTACACCTGCGCGGGCAATGATCATCGCCTCGCGCTCATGGTGTTTGGCATTAAGTACTTCATGAGGAATGCCGTTCTTCTTCAAAACAGCAGAGAGCTCCTCTGATTTTTCAACACTTACAGTTCCTACGAGAACTGGCTGACCTTTACGGTGGCGTTCAACAATATCTTTTGCAACTGCAATGAACTTGCCCGCCTCTGATTTATAGACCAAATCTGGCGCATCAATACGCTGCATTGGGCGGTTGGTTGGAATTGGAACAACTCCCAATTTGTAGATCTGGCTGAATTCAGATGCTTCAGTCATAGCTGTACCTGTCATGCCTGAGATCTTGGTGTAGAGGCGGAAGTAATTTTGAAGGGTAATTGTTGCCAAAGTCTGGTTCTCATCTTTGATTTCAATGCGCTCTTTGGCTTCAAGTGCCTGATGGAGTCCATCGCTATAACGACGTCCTGAGAGCATGCGACCTGTGTGCTCATCCACAATGAGCAATTCACCGTTCATTACGACATAGTCTTTATCTCGTTTGAATAGCTCTTTGGCACGGATCGAGTTGTTGAGGTATCCGATCAAGGTCGTATTGGCCGCTTCATAAAGATTTTCGATACCAAGTAGCTGTTCAACTTTAGTTACGCCATCTTCAAGAACAGCAATAGTTTTCTTCTTCTCATCTACTTCATAGTGAGTGTCTCTAGTTAATTGGTTGGCAACATTGGCAAACTCGACGTACCACTTGGTTGCTTTATCTGCAGGTCCGCTGATGATTAGTGGGGTACGTGCTTCATCAATCAAAATTGAGTCAACTTCGTCTACGACTGCGAAGAAATGATCTCTCTGCACGCAATCTTCAAGGCTCCATGCCATGTTGTCGCGCAGATAATCAAAACCAAATTCATTGTTAGTTCCATATGTGATATCGCAGTTATAAGCGGTACGACGCTCAGCTGGCGACATACTGTTGACGATTACGCCGACTGTTAAACCCAAGAAACGATGAATTCGTCCCATCCATTCACTATCGCGCTCGGCGAGATAGTCGTTGGTTGTAACAACGTGCACACCTTTGCCAGCCAATGCATTGAGATATGACGGAAGTGTTGCAACGAGAGTTTTTCCTTCACCGGTGCGCATTTCAGCAATGTTGCCCATATGCAGTGCTGCACCACCCATGAGCTGGACATCGTAATGACGTTGACCGAGTGTGCGCTTGGCTGCTTCACGAACAACTGCAAATGCTTCCGGAAGTAAATCATCAAGATCTTCACCTTGCGCAAGGCGAGTTTTAAATTCTTGAGTCTTCGCCTTGAGCGCTTCATCGGAGAGAGGAGAGATCGCTGCCTCAAAAGAATTTACTTCGGCGGCAATCTTTGTCAGGTGGCGAAGAGTCTTTCCTTCACCTGCGCGCATAATCCGATCAAGAATTGATGACATCAATAAACCTTTCAAAGACTTCTAGCCGATCAAACCTGACTCACGGAGATCTCCCCGAGATTCACTGGGTATATCGTAGGGGTTTGGCAACGCAGGCAGTAACAGCGCCAATTACGTCATATCCGGCAGAAATGAGGGCCCTTGCGGCCTCATGCAGGGTCGTTCCAGTGGTTATTAAGTCGTCCACAATTATTACGGGAATATTTTCTAGCGTTGGAGTGTTGGCCGCCCGAAATGCACCGCGGAGATTTATCTCACGCTCCTGACTCGATAGCCTAGATTGATCTCGAACTCTTCTCCGATGTTCCAGAACTGCTCTCACCTCAACCAAAGGTTGAGTAGCTAACTCCTTAGTGTTTTCTACCATGAAATCTCGCCCACGTTTTCGACTGGCAGACTTTTGAGAGGGAATTGGAACCAGATCTGCAATTCCTTGCTCGCTATTCATATAAGTAAGTGCGTGCCTCAGTGCTTTCCTTACAAGAGTATCTGCATCTAGCAAAGAAGACTCTTTTGATCCAAGCAGAACTTTCTGTGCAACATCTGAATAAAGCACAGCTGAATAAACAGGAATGTATGCACCTTGCACAACCAGCATGCTTCTGTAGATGTGGCAATTCCACTGCGCTCTACAAGAAGAACAGATGTTTATTCCTAATTGCTTGCAACCTAAGCAACGAGATGGAAAGAGCAATTCACTCAATGAACCTAGCCAGGACATCTGGCAGATATATCTCTATTAAAAGATTAGTTCTGGCTTACAACTCGCTTGTGTGGATTAACCGGAAGTGGTCTTCCAGAAATCTGATTACCGGCTATTCGCGGCAAAGTAAGAACAAAGTTTGCACCATCTCCTGGAGCTCCCCACGCATCCAGCTCTCCATTATGTAGCCGTGCATCCTCGAGTGCGATCGATAGACCAAGTCCGGTACCTCCACGAGTGCGAGCCCGAGAGGGATCTGCTCTCCAGAATCGGTCGAACACTCGAGTAAGTGATGACTCCTCCATTCCTTCTCCGTGATCACGCACGCTAACGGCAACTTCGGTTTGAGTCTCAACACACTCAATCTCTATTGGCTTGCCATCAGAGTGATCTAGCGCATTTGAAACTAAATTTCGCACAATTCGTTCAACTCGTCTGAAATCAGCACGGATATGCACTGGCGTATGTGGTGCGATGACTGTTATCTGCGAGTCAGGCGAATCTAGAATGACGCCGAAGTCGGCCACACACCGGCGAACAAGGGCTATTAACTCGAAGTCAGTTGGCTCAAGCACTGCAACTTCGGCATCGAAACGACTAACTTCGAGGAGTTCTTGCAGTAACTTCTCAAAACGATCAATCTGAGCAAGCAGTAGTTCGGCACTTCGGGCAATAACGGGATCAAATTCCTCTCGCTGGGCATGGATAACATCTGCAGCCATCCGAAGTGTTGTTAGTGGAGTTCTTAACTCGTGAGAAACATCGGATACAAATCGTTGTTGTACCTTTGAGAGGTTTTCTAACCGCGAGATTTGTGCTTGGATCGAAGCCGCCATCTCATTGAATGCCGTTCCGAGTGTCGCAATTTCATCGTTACTTTGGATCTGTAAACGTTGAGTGAAATCTCCCTGGGTGAATAAACTTGCAACTCTTGCAGCATCACGAACCGGTTTGACAACTTGTCGTGCCACAAGCCAGGTAATGAGTGCAATCAGCAAGAGTAGAACAATTCCCGTGAGCAAAAGTGCATTTTGAACCAGTTCAAGAGTGGCACCTTGATTCACAAGTGTAAACACTAAATACATTTCATATCGCCCCGAGCCGGGGATAGTAACTCGCTGTCCAACAAAGAGAGCATCGATAGTTATACCGGTTCGATATGTTAAAGGCGCAAATTTATACGTGAGGTCATCTGCTTTAGCAATATCTTTACGAAGATCTTCCGGAATTGTTGCAGAAAGAAGTCCATTAGAGGCAAAGCTGTAATTTGGCTGCTTCCCGTTCTTAGTGGAGTCGCTCTTGCTAAAGAGTTTAAGGAGAATAATTTCTCGAGCGCCTTCAGTTGTTCCCAGGGAGATAGATGAGGTAATTACTTCATCTACTGCCTGTTTGATCTTGTCGTCTGACTCGCCATCAACGACTAAAAATTGATAGCGCGCGTTATAGAAAACTGATCGAGCATCGGCAAGAGAAGACTCTAGGTTTACTGCTTTGATTCCATCTGAAAGTTGGGAATAGAGAGCCGATCCGGTAAGCCATACGACACCGAGCGATAGCAAGACGGTTGAGAGAATAACCTTCACTGCAAGGGATTGTGAAAGAGGCGAACGCAATGGCCTCATTAGGATTCGCCTACAACTCCGGCTTTATATCCAACACCGCGCACCGTGGTAACAATTGTTGGGTGCTCAGGATCGTATTCGACTTTTGAGCGAAGACGCTGCACGTGCACATTTACGAGTCGCGTATCCGTTGAGTGACGATAGCCCCAGACTTCGCTCAAGAGCGCATCTCGTGTAAAGACGCGACCAGGCTCTTTTGCAAGGGCGACTAGTAGATCAAATTCCAGACGAGTTAGTGCAATTATCTTTGAGCCACGTCGGACTTCGTGGGCAGTTACATCAATTGCAAGATCTCCGATATTGAGCGAACCACGAACATCGGCATTTGTTCTACGAAGGCGAGTGCGAATACGGGCAATTAATTCAGAAGGGTGTTTGAAGGGTTTGACCATGTAATCATCGGCACCGGCTTCAAGTCCTGCCACGATATCTTGGGTATCACCCTTTGCACTAAGCATCACGATCGGCACCATCGATTCGGCGCGAATCAACTTACAGACTTCTACTCCATCAAGACCTGGCAACATCACATCGAGGAGCACGAGATCAGGTGGATTGTTTCGAAAAACATCCATGACCTCGTCCCCTCGACTGACTAGATCCACGTCGATGCCGGCACCTGTTAAAACGATGCCGAGCATCTCCGCAAGATCTTGGTCGTCATCGACGACCATGACTAAGGTCATTAGCTACCGTGTTCCCAAGAGTTGAGGTACATATCTTGAGCAGGTGTGAGCACATCGATGCGACCGCCCATTGAGATGAGCTTGAGTGAAGCAACTTCCTTATCAATGTATTCAGGAACCATGTGGACACCTGGCTTTAGATTCTTTGCTTCCTTAACAAGGTACTCAGCTGTGAGTGCCTGATCTGAGAATGACATATCCATTACAGATGCTGGATGGCCTTCTGCTGCGCCAAGGTTTACAAGTCGACCTTCTGCAAGAAGGAGCAGGCGACGACCATCTGCAAGTACATACTCGTCAGTCTGATGGCGCATCTTTGAATTCTTCTTCTTTGCATTCTGCTCAAGCCATGCAACATCAATTTCAATATCAAAGTGTCCGGAGTTGGCCATGATTGCGCCATCCTTCATAACCTCGAAGTGTTCATCGCGCAATACATCGCGGTTTCCAGTGACGGTAATGAAGACATCACCAATCTTGGCGGCGTCAATCATTGGCATGACTCGGAATCCTTGCATCATTGCATCAAGAGCCTTAGTTGGGTCGATTTCAGTAACGATGACATCAGCGCCCAAACCTTTAGCACGCTCTGCGACTCCCTTGCCGCAGTAACCAAATCCTGCAACGACTACGACACGGCCGGCAAGTAGGAAGTTAGTGGCACGAAATACGGCATCAAGTGTTGATTGACCTGTTCCATAACGGTTATCAAACATGTGCTTTGTGTCAGTGTCATTAACGGCAATCATTGGAAAAGTTAGAGCGCCATCTTTTGACATTTGGTTAAGACGAATAACTCCAGTTGTGGTCTCTTCGCAACCTCCAGCGATATTGGGTAGAAGTTCGCGGCGAGTGGTGTGGAGGGTATTTACAAGATCGCATCCATCATCGAAAACTTGGTGAGGTTCTATATCAAGTGCTGCATTGATATGTGAGTAATAACCGTCACGGTCAACTGCATTACGTGCAAATACTGAGATGCCATATTCGTGAACAAGAGCAGCTGCTGTGTCATCTTGGGTTGACAATGGATTTGATGCACAAAGTGCAATCTCGGCGCCGCCCGCCTTGAGGACACGCATCAAGTTTGCAGTCTCGGTGGTGACGTGCATACACGCTGAAATTCTTACTCCAGCAAATGGTTGTGACTTTTCAAAACGTTCTCTGATTTGAGCCAGAACAGGCATATTACGTTCTGCCCATTCGATACGCTTGCGGCCTTCTGCGGCAAGTGATGCATCGGCAATGTCATGCTTTGGTGTTGTTTGTGTGGTTGTCATAACTCTTCTCCTCTACACGGTAGGTGATTAATTGCTTACCTAAGGCGTAGGGCTCTACTTGCTAGGTTGCTGTAGGCCAAGATTACTGGGTAAATAGGCTACTTGCCACCTATGAGCGCTAAGACTTGCGTACGAACTTTCTCCATCAACCTTTGATTATTGGCTTCTACGTTGAGGCGAAGTAGAGGCTCAGTGTTTGAGGCTCTTACGTTAAACCACCAATCCTGACTTTCTACAGTCAGGCCATCTAGATGGTCTGTCGTTATTCCATCCATGGCTTGATAAAAAGATTCTATAGTTGCCATAACCGATTGAGATTCACTAACTACAGAATTAATTTCACCGCTGGATGAATATCGATTGTAAGACTTCAAAAGCTGACTCAATGTTCCAGATGATTCTGAGAGCGCCGCTAGGGCATGGAGAGCCGCCAACATGCCTGAGTCTGCGCGCCAAAAGTCCCTAAAGTAAAAATGGCCTGAGTGCTCTCCCCCAAAAATCGCACCGGTTTCTGCCATCAATTTCTTAATGTAAGAGTGACCAACGCGTGATCGAACGGCCGTTCCACCATTTTCTTCTACTACTTCCTTAACACTTCGAGATGAAATCAAATTATAAATAATTGTTGACCCTGGATCACTTGCCAGTGCTCGATCAGCAATAAGCGCTGTGAGCGCAGACGGATTAACGAGGTCACCATTTTCATCAACTAAGAAGCAGCGATCTGCATCACCATCAAATGCTAATCCGATATCTGCCTTATTCTTTTTGACTGATTTGGCCAAATCTTGAAGATTCTTTGGATCGATCGGATTTGCTTCATGGTTTGGGAAAGTTCCATCAAGCTCAAAGTACATCTCGATAAGCTCAACATTAAGGCGCTTAAATACTGCCGGGGCTGTGTACCCAGCCATTCCATTACCTGCATCAATGACCACCTTGAGTCTACGCATGGAATCAAGTGGGACCAGAGTAAGTAAATGATCAACGTACTCATCTAGCATCGATTGTTTCTTCTCAACTCCAACGCTGCGAAGTTCAATTGGTGAACCCTGAGTCACATATTTCTCAATCATAAGTAGTCCAGACTCTTTTCCGATTGGTCGCGCTCCACTGAAGCACATTTTGATTCCGTTGTATTCGGCTGGGTTATGACTTGCGGTAAACATTGCACCAGGCATATTCAATTTACCAGCCGCGAAATAAAGCATGTCGGTGGATGCTAAACCGATGCGGATAACATCAAGGCCCTGCGAAGTGATTCCTGCTGAGAATGCATCTGCAAATACCGGAGATGATGGGCGCATATCTTCACCAATGACAACAGTTGCAGGCTCGCGCTCTTGTTGAAGAAATCGGGCGAATGCAACACCGGCAGCAAAAGTAAAATCTGGGGTAATTTCAGAATCAACTAATCCGCGAATATCGTAGGCTTTAAAGATTGACATCAATTGACCGCCTAGTCTGGAACGGCACGTAGATGTCCGCGGCGTACACCAATCTGCTGTCCACCCTGTGAATATGTCGGAATTCCGGTTGCTTCCTGAGGTGCAGATGCGGCTGCCTCGCGAACTGCATCGGCTATTGCCATGAGATCGTCTTCGGTTGGTCCTGATCCAGATTGAGAAATCTCTTCTTTGATAACTGACCAACCATTCGGAACGGTTAATTTGCGAGCGTGAAATTCGCAAAGATCATATGCATGCGGTTCAGCAAAGGTTGCCAATGGTCCAAGAACCGCGGTTGATTCTGCATAGATGTAGGTCAAAGTCATAGTTGCCATTGCGCGGCAAGTTGCGCGAGAGCATCCCCGACCCGTTCGAACTGCAGAACTCATGGATAAAAGATTAGTGGGCGGTGGGTTGACTATGGATTTAAGACACGAATATTGGCCGATGGGAGTAAGGCACGGGTTAGTTCACTTCCGGGGTTTAGCGGAAGAAATCCATATCCACTTTGCGTTGCAATCAATGCGCCGCCATATGTGTCCGGACTTACCTCTACAAAATTCACCGTTCTGGCGTTGTCAGGCACCTTAAAGGATGCGATCCCCTCCCCTGAAATGGTGAACTTCTTCTCTTTCTTTTTGGTAGAGAGCACTGTGATTGAGATTGAAATTTTCTCGCCAGCAAAAACTAATTGTGGCGCCAAACCACTCACGGCTAGGGAATAACTCTTCATCTCGGGAGTTGCTGTACTCCACACAAAATCTGACTTTGACTCGGCATAAGTAGATGAATAGACCGAACCAACTATTGGGCGATCAGAGGTAATTTTAAGAGAGAAAACGGTTGGGGCGAGCTGGGGATTGAGCGCAATCTCAGTCACAACGCCAGCTTTAATCATGCGATCATCAAATCCAACGGGGATGAAGGAACCTTTGGAAGAAGTAAGCTGAACTGAAATCCGCGCATCAACATCACCTGGTGCAAGCACTCGAAGAATGTGGCCAAGATTCTTTCCTGAACGTTTCATTTGTGGAATTGCTGGAATTACAATCTCTCTAGTGGGGTCTGAAGAAGCATTGACCATATCGCCGCCAAGTGCACGTAAACCTCGACCTCTTTCATCGACAAGGAATGAGTTAATTCGACCTGAGCGTGGTGCAATGTGAAGAGCAATTCGCTTTGCTCCTGGATCCAGCGAATCTAAACTTTGAAGAACAGAAGAATTAGCCTTAAGGGTTACGACTTTCGGTGGTCGCATTCCTGACTCACTCCAAATTTCAACGTCAACGATTGCATCACTGAGACCACTGTTGATAATTAACAATTTACCTTTACTTGTGACATCAGCTGCCCCACCGACAAACCACTGAGAAATACTTGGCGCTGAGCAGAGAGTTGCACCTGCCCACACGCCTTTCTTTATCTGCCACACTGGCGAAGTCATGTTTTTTGTATCAAGGATTGTTGGAGTACTTCCTTGCATGAGACGCAAAGTGCGAGTGGGTTTAAAGATATTTGATTTCTTTCCTAAGACACGTGAACCAGTCTGGGTAGATGGAATTGAAACAGCGCTGCTCTCCCCCGATGGTGTTGCAGGGCAGACAACTGGTGGATAGTTTTCAGAGAATTCATTACTTGTCACTGCAACTTTGGTGAGATTACTGAGGGTAAGTGTAAGAGCCAGGATGCCGACCACAATCAGAGGGCGTGTAAATTTCATGCTAGCTCCCTCTCTGAAATTTCACGCTTGCGTCGTCCACTCGGCAGCGCAAAGAGGATGTAAGTCAACAAAACGATGACATGAAGTGAAACCCACCCACGGCGCACTGATCCATCATGAATCAGAAGCACATCTCCTGGCCCTTCAACTGCAAATTGAGGCAAACCAAGTTCACTCTTAATGCGCGTTAAACGTTGTCCGTTCTGAACAAGATGCCAGCTGCGACTGTAGCTTTCGGTCAGAGTTACGACACCAGGTGTGGGCACTTCATAGACATCTGGTGTTGATCCTTGTTTGAGTGGTGATGATTTGCCACTCGCATCAGTAAGAATTAAATTTCCTGTGGCTCCTGAAACTTTCCAGACAATTCCTGCAGTAGTAGAAGATGCACGAGTAAAACCACCCAATCCATCAATTGTCTGCACCAAGCTCTCTTGAAAAGGTGATTTCAAGAAAATGTAGGTGATTCCATAATTTGCAAGGGACTTACTGCTAC
Source organism: Actinomycetota bacterium (assembly GCA_041165585.1). Taxonomy (GTDB): domain Bacteria; phylum Actinomycetota; class Actinomycetes; order Nanopelagicales; family Nanopelagicaceae; genus Planktophila. Next base: position 36,074 of record JBEANF010000036.1, read on the forward strand.
TTATTCCACTGCCATCGGCAAGAGCAGTTACAGCTAGTTCAATCTCTGCTACTTCAGATGGAGCAACGTCGGCATCTCCTAGAGAAACATCACTACCCCGAGCTATGTAGTAATTCAGCGACGGTGTCGCAGAAACTGATCGTTCCCTCAGAACTAAAGTCTTCGACTGGGTCTCTATCGCCAGATATGGAGGAAGTACTTCACCTTTCGCAGATTGCAAAGGACTTTGCGGCCCTTGGATTGCTATCCAACCGGTTGAGGTAATTGCATAGAGGGCAGAAACAACAACTAATGCAGAGACTGCAAAGTGACGATAATTCACATGAGTTGAAATAAGTCGCTCTCGCACTTTATCTAACATCACAACTGCGCAATAAGTTGCGGCAATCGTTGCCAGCCCAATAAACACTCCTGGGTAGATGTAGTTCGGGGTATCGGTTCCCTTCCCTGCAACTGCAAAGGTTGAAGCAAACGTACCGATACAAATGAAGGACCCACCAATTGCAGAAACCTGACGCGCCTGAGTAATTGAAAATAGCGCAATTACCAAAACAATTGATACTGGGCTAATCAGCCACCATGGCAGCGAACCGAGACCACCTGGATTTGCCAGAATGGCGATATTTGGTCCGCTTCCTGAAGAGATCAACCCGATTTCAATAAGGAATTTTTTTGGCGAACTCAAGAGTTCCAGGCTCCACGGAATCGTTAAGGCAATCGGTGAAATTAGCAACAGGGATCTACGAAGAAGATGGGCCTGCAAAGTATTGCGATCGGCATCTTTGCGCCATTGCACAATATCAGCCGTGGCTGCAGCCAGGGTTAGAAATAAGAGAGCGAGAAAAAATGGTGGTGAAAAGGCAAAAATCAATGCAAGTGATAAAGAAAGAGTAGACATCTTTCGAATAGAAAACGATTTAATTTCACGCCACTCTAAAGATGCTGCCACGAGAAATGGTGAGATTACCAATACAACAAGTAGTCCAATGCGACCAGTATTTATAGCCGAAATTGAGATCGGCGAAAGTGAATAAAGCAGAGCAGCCGATGCTGTAATGAACCTATTTTCACTTACCTTTTTGACCATGCGATGGGCTGAGAGAAAAAGAAGTACTGGGGCAAAGACGAAAAAGAGTGAGATAAATATTGCGACGTTGCCAAGGGTGACGAGTGAAGCTATGGCAAGTAGCGGCATCCATAGCGGTGATGCGCTCTTGCTGCCTAAGCCAACTTCATGCCATGGGGCAAAGTAAAACTCCCACAAATCCCGTGCGCCATTTGGAGATGGTGCAAGAGTTCCTCCTGAGACTGCACCGAATCGATTGCGTGACCAAACGAGAGTTAAGACAAAGATGAATATCAGAGAGATAACAAATGGTTTACGGAAAACGGAGCTCCAATTTCGAGTTGCAACCGGTGTGAGCAAATCTTCATCTTCGAGCTCTTTCTCGGTGGGTAGATCAAGAACTGACTCATCCTGAAGTGACTCTTCTGTTGGTTTGAGTAAAAACTCTCGCAATGCTGTTATGGCTCGATCTATTGCCATGCGGAGTTGACGTCCGCGAGATGGAATATACGTTGACACAACTCGGGCCGAAACCAAACGAGTGGCCTTTCTATCTTTGCGAGCTTTAATCAACTCACCAGGTTTAACTAGTAGTGATCCAATCGCAAGAATCTCATCTGCGGCATACCCGGGAAGTTTTGCAAAGAGATAACCCACTGCGCGAATCAAGGCAGAGCCCAATAATTGCAAGGTAAGTAGCGGAAGCAACCACCAAGTGGCGTTGGCTAAGAGAACGTATGCAGCATTCTGACGATCAAGTAGTAGTGGTCGCTTAAGTAGTGCGCCCTTTACATCTACTTCGCGTCGCTCGGTTGCAGATGCTTGCGCATGGTAAGCAATGGCATCGGTGACAACAATGGCTGAATGTCCAGCTGCATGCACACGCCAACCAAAATCGACATCATCTCTAAAGAGTTCCAGGTTCTGATCAAATCCACCGAGCTCTTCGAAGACATCTCTGCGAATAAGTGCACCTGCAGTACTGACGGCAAGGACATCTGCAATCCCATCATGCTGCCCTTGGTCATACTCGGATTCTTCAAGACCTGTCCATCTGGCACCATTTGTAGCGATGCTGATGCCGATTTCAAGTAGATGTGTGCGGTCGTGCCAACCCAGCAACTTAGGACCTGCCATCACCACATTGGGGCGATCTGCCACTGCGGTAAGAAGTGCTTCTAATGCGTGCGGATCAGGCGCACAGTCATCATGGAGAATCCAGAGCCATTCCTGCGAATGTGCAGGAGGTAATTTTTCAACTGCCGATGCAACTGCTGCACCGAACCCCGTATCGCGCGGCATCGTAATTATGGGAATGCGAGCGCCTTTAAGTAATTTAGGGGAGAAATCTTGCGAACCTGTATCGACTGCAACTATTTGATCTATTGCTCTAGTTTGCGAAGCAAGAGATGCGACAACCTCAGGTAGCCACGTTGCTCCATCATGGACAACGAGAATCCCGCTGACGCGATGGGAAGACATTGCCTACGCTGGGCGACGCTTCAGGCGGCGACGCTCACGTTCGGAGAGTCCGCCCCAAATTCCAAAACGCTCATCATGAGCGAGTGCATATTCAAGACACTCTTGGCGAACATCGCAGGAGAGACAGACACGCTTTGCTTCGCGAGTAGAGCCACCTTTTTCAGGGAAGAAGGCTTCTGGATCTGTTTGGGCGCAGAGCGCACGCTCTTGCCATGAGAGTTCAATATTTTCGCCGTTAGCGAGTTGGATAGTTGGTCCAGCAGTGGGGGCTGATGGCTTGCCAGTAGAGGTACCTTCTGGGCGGATTGGCATTTGCTAATCTCCTCAAGTCATTTGGGCCCGGTCCGAGAGTGGCTTCGGGCTCGCTAAGAGTGAATTACACGCTTGTAATCCCTTCCTGTCAACTCCCCAAGGTCAGGTTGAGGGTAGAAAAATGGTCACATTTGTGGGCCATCAGAGGCATATCTGAGCGTGAAATCGAGGAAAAATCGACAAATGCCAGTTAAAAAATAATTGGCAGATTTTCACTCGTGGAAACATAACGTTCAATGATTTCTGCACCATCGCTTAGGTGAGCACCTGGTGCGATAAATGATCGCTCTACCTTCACACCCGCTCCGATGCGCGCACCTTCGCAAATAATTGAATTCTTAATTCTCGAGGCAGCCCCAACCTTTACGGCAGATCCAATAGCGCTTCCATCACTTATCTCAGCGGTTGCATCGACATCAGCACCGGGGGAGATAAAAGATGATCCGTCAACGTAATCGCTTGATCCTTTAAAGAGCGCCGCTGGAGTTCCAATATCGAGCCAATAAGCAGCTTCTTTATAGCCAAAGATGCGGCTCTTTTTCTCAATTAGAGATGGGAATGTTTCTCGCTCCACCGAAATCACCGTGTTGCGCGGAATTGAATTGATTATCGAGCGAGTAAAAACATAGCACCCAGCATTAATCCAGCCAGTGACAGGGTTATCCATCTTCTCTAGGAAGGCTTCAACTTGGCCATCTTCTGAAGTAGGGACGCATCCAAATGCACGTGCATCATCAACCTCTATGAGGTGGAGAGTGACATCAGCGCTCTTTTCTTGATGAAATGCAATTTGCGCCGAAAGATTATGTTTACTTAATACGTCACCGTTAAAGATAACCACTGGCTCATCAGCTGGGCCAGCATCAAAGAGAGATGCTGCATTTGCTATCGCACCTCCAGTGCCAAGAGGTTCTTTCTCGACCGCATAGCGAAGATCAATCCCCCACTTACTTCCGTCGCCAAAGTACGGTGTGAATATTTCAGATAAATATGAAGTAGCCAGCACTAGAGTTGTCACACCTGCTTGCTTGGCTGCGTTAATTTGGTGTTCTGTTACAGGCTTACCAGCAATCGGAAGCATGGGCTTTGGAATCTCTGATGTTATCGGTGCCAGGCGCGTGCCACGTCCGCCAACGAGCAAAATTCCGAGAGTCACAATTTAACCCTTTGCAGCTTCTGTAATTCTTTGAGCCGCATCTGCAATCGCCGCATCAGTTGCTGTCATTGCAATACGTATATGACGTGCTCCATCTGGGCCGTAAAAGCTGCCGGGCGTAGCAAGAATTCCAAGCTGAGAAAGCCAGTCGACCGAACTCCATGCATCTTCATCACGTGTGCACCACAGATATAAACCGGCGGCGCTCTCTTCGATTCTAAAACCGGCTGCTAGTAAGGCGGGTTTTAGAGTTGCGCGGCGAGCGTTGTAACGGGCTCTTGCTTGCGCTACATGATCATCATCTTTTAGCGCTGCCGTCATCGCTTTCTGCACAGGGAGAGGAACCATCATTCCCGCATGTTTTCTTATTTCGCGAATTTCCGCGATTAATATTGGGTCGCCTAAAACAAATGCTGCGCGATATCCGGCAAGTGAGGATCGCTTAGAGAGCGAATGGACAGCAAGGATTTTGCTGTTATTACCTTCGGTGTAGTTGAAAATCGAGGTAGGAATTGCGGTATCGCCAAACTCCAGATAGCACTCATCGGAAATCAATACAGAGTTATTTCTGCGCGCCCAATTGATAGCAGTCCTGAACTCTGATTCCGAGTGGACTCGACCAGTTGGATTTGCAGGTGAATTCACCCACGCCAAATCGGCAACTGGCCAGCTATTGGCATCGATGTCGACTGCAATCTCATCTGCTTGCGCCAATCTCGCGCCGACTTGATAGGTTGGATATGCCACCTTAGGAAAAATAACTGATTGCGCTTCAAGAATAGTTGGAAGCCAGGCAACTAATTCCTTTGAACCAATGACCGGTAGCACATCGAATTCGCCCGTAATGCCAAGATGAGAAATTGCCCATCCGCGAATTGCTTCTTGCAAATCTGCTGTTCCTGCAGTGGTTGGATAACTGGGTGAGTTAGCACTTGCGGCCAAGACATCTTGAATAAATACTGGAGTTGGATCTACCGGTGTTCCTTGTGAGAGATCAATAATCCCTCCTGGGTGCGTTCGAGCTTTTGCTCCATAAGGAGCAAGTGCATCCCAGGGAAAATCAGGAAGTTTTTTTCTCAATGGCGAGCACATCTGCGTGGTCGTGATCTGTCAGACCGACCTTGGCAGCTCCACCTGGTGAACCAAGTTCGACGAAGAACTCAGTATTGATCTTAGGAAACTCTTTCCACTCTCCCGGGACATCATCTTCGTAGTAGATGGCTTCAACAGGGCAGACTGGCTCACAGGCTCCGCAATCTACGCACTCATCAGGCTGGATGTAGAGCATGCGATTGCCTTCGTAGATGCAATCGACAGGGCACTCTTCGATGCAGGACTTATCTTTCACATCGATACATGGCTGGGCAATTACATATGTCACGAGAAACCTCCGAAGGGACTTAATAGGGCAGAGCGCGGTTCGGGACCAATTCTAACCATGCACCATCTAGATCGCACGGTTAATGTGAGCCTATGAATGCTGGATCTGTCGAACTCAAGCCGTCGCTGATCGGCCAACGACTGACCTTGCGCCTACACGATCCAGAAGGTGGGTTTCGAGATCTGGTGGGTGTATTGGAATCCCTGACGACTATCAGAAAAAGTAACGGCGAATTAGTCGTGTTTGATCCCGCAACTCTTGCAATTGTTCATCCCATTGAAAATGTGAAACACAAGGCCGGTAAAGGTGCACCTCTCTCAATTAGAATTACTGAATTAGAAGAGCTCTCAACTCGAACCTGGCCACCCCTGCGAACTGAAAATCTTGGTCAGTGGCGCATCCGCATCTCAGATGGACTCACTTATCGAGCAAATTCAGTTCTTGTACTCGGCCCTCCTCCATTTGGAGATCCCGGCTTAGGTATTGATGAAGCAATTGCAACAATTGAAAAGATGTACAACGAGGCCAAACTTACTCCCACTTTTCAATGTGTAACTCCAATCTATACAGAGCTAATAGATTATTTACTAGCCAGAGGTTGGCGAGAAAAAGTAGGTGCTGCTTTTCTCATTAGCGATATTGAAAATACGATTGATAATTACGAAAAACTAAAGCAGCGTGGGTTTGAAATTTTGAATGAGAGTGCTCCCAGTGCAGAATTCCTGGCACTGCATGGGGATGAAATTCTTGAATCAATCATGAATTCTTATCCTGCCCGATACATATCCATCAAGAGCGGAAATGAGACAGTAGCAACCGCCCGAGTCGCGATTGAAAATTCATGGGCAATTCTCACTCGACTATTCGTATCTCCTACACATCGCAGACAAGGGTTGGCTGAAGAACTAATGCTGGCCAGCCTTCTGATCGCAAAGCAGGAAGGTGCAAATAAGATGTGCCTTCAGCTTGACCGCTCAAATACTGCCGCCGCGGCTCTCTATGAAAAGCTTGGATTTCGAATCCATCACGCCTACAGTTTCATTGAGAGAGAAGTTAGAGACGGGTGTGCATGTTAAAGCTCTACGAGACTCGTTCGCGTCAGGTATTGCCAATTACAGGTCGAGACGGCGCATTAAAGGTCTACTGCTGCGGTCCAACTGTCTACCGTGATGCCCACGTGGGAAATCTCCGTACTTTTTTACTCTCTGATCTAGTTACCAGGGCTGCGACTCTTACTGGACTAGAAGTCACACTCGTGCAAAACATCACAGATGTTGGCCACATGGCAGATGACTTGGAAGATAAAATCTTGGCTCAGGCCACAACCGAATCATTAGATCCATTTGTGATAGCACGCAAGTATGAGGATCGATTTCATTTGGATTTGCAACGACTAAATATCGCTCCAGCAAACTCCTATCCGAGAGCCAGCGACAGCATCAATCTCATGATCACAGCGATTGAAAAATTAATTGAGAAGAATTTCGCATATGTTGCCCCTGATGGCAACGTCTACTTTGATGCACAATCATTTCCAAGTTATGGCGCAATAAGTGGCAATCGACTGGATGCCCTCAAGCCAGGTCATCGCTACGAATATTCAGAGGATGGAGCAAAACGTTTTCATGCAGATTGGGCGCTCTGGAAATTAGCCCACAACCGCACAGAAATGATCTGGCAGACTCCTTGGGGTTCTGGATATCCAGGTTGGCATATTGAATGCAGTGCGATGTCCCTAGAATTCTTAGGTGATCAGATAGATCTTCACATCGGTGGAATTGATTTGAGATTTCCTCACCATGAAAATGAACGCGCTCAATCAAATGCCCTCATCGGAAAAGAGGCGGTGACTCACTGGATTCATGGTGAGCATCTACTCTTTGAAGGTAGAAAGATGTCTAAAAGCGCAGGAAATGTGCTCTTGGTGCAAGACATCATCGATAAGGGGCTAGATCCACTATCTGCTCGTCTTGCCTTTCTAGAAAACAGATACCGATCCCAGATGGATCTCACCTGGGCTTCACTTGAAGCAGCTCACTCAACAATTAAGCGATGGCGTACGCTGGTTAACTCCGATCTCTCCACCTCAGCGCTGGCACCCGATCACGAATTTAATGAAGCAATAATGAATGATTTAGATACACCTCGTGCACTCTTGAGATTAAGAGCCATTGAAAAAAGTGGTGCCCTATCATCGGCCGAGAAGTCAGCCATCTTTAGAAGTGCAGATCAATTCCTGGGGCTAGATCTAAGCCGAGCACCGGAGAAGAAAAGTCTGAGCGCTGAACAATCTCAACTGCTAGAGCTCAGGCGACAAGCCAGAGCTGCAAAGGATTTTGCTGAAAGTGATCGCCTACGTGGGTTGCTTGAAGAAAGTGGGCTGCACATTAAAGATGGACCTGACGGCCAAAGTTGGGATTAATCTTTTACCGGCAGAAAGATCGAAATCACAACTACCGCCAGGCTACTGGCCAAAAAAGTCAGCCCGGGTCGATCTCCTTGAACAAGAAGTTCACCACCTGCGCCAAAATTAGTTGCATCATTAATTACAAATAGCCATCCTGCTATCGCTGCAACTTTAAATCTGCGCTTTCCGTAATGGCGACCAATAGCCCAGAAAGTTACAGCGCTACCTACAAGTGCCAGAATCAAACCAGCTGGTGGATATGAAAGATGAAGAAAAACGCCGGCGGCAGCTGTTAGCCCACCAACGATAAAACTAAATAGATACTTCACTTAGAATGCAATCCCAGAGAGTAAATCGCGTTCTCTACCATCATTATCAAATGGCTCTGCTGGAGTTCCTTGTACTAAGGTGTAGTACTCGTTTCCCCACACTTGCAATCCAATGTTATTTGATAAAGCAAAGAACGGACCATCGAGTGCTATCTGGGTGCTGTGCGCAGCCATTGCTTTCATCTTGGCATCAACGAACTCATTGGCATCAATTAAAGTTGTAACAAATTCATCTGCCTTGGCAAAAGGGAGATCATCTGCGCTCTCAGCACCAAAGAAATCACTTCCCAAGGCTTTCATCTTCTCAATACCGTCTGCAATGACAGATTTAGGCATCGTATTCCAGTAAATTTTCGGGATATTCCAGGAGGCGCGTTTTGCCGCCTCCATCGCAATGCGGTGGGCCTGAATGTGATCGGGATGGCCATATCCCCCAATTTCGTCATATGTAATCAGGACATGAGGCTTTACTTCATCAATAACTGCTACTAGATATCTACTAGCCTCATCAAAATCGGCATTCCAAAAATTATCTGCTCGCTCATTTGGAGGAGTTCCGATCATTCCACTATCGCGAAACTTTTTCTCTGGTGCACCAAGGAATCTAAAATCGCTGATGCCTAATGCCTTCATAGCATTGGCTAGTTCTATTTCGCGATGTGCTCCTAAACCATCAGTTTGCGCCGCCGCCAAATGAGAAAGCTCAGGAACCAATACTTCGCCTTCTTCACCGCGGGTACAAGTAACGAGAGTTACTTGAGCACCCTGTGCGGCATACATGGCCATGGTCGCACCATTATTGATTGTTTCATCATCTGGATGGGCATGAACTAGAAGAATGCGTGCACCTTGATACGTTCTCTGCATTAGTAGACCGGAAGTGATGTATCAATCTGCTTCGCCCAAGCGATCACACCACCTGAGACGTGAGATGCATCTTTAAATCCAGCACCTTTGATTATTGCAAGGCACTCTGCAGAACGAACACCGCTCTTACAGTGAAGAATTATCGGTTTATCTTGTGGAAGTCCTGCTAGAGCCGTGCCATCGATAAATCCTTGCTTAGGAATCAAGTGCGAGCCAGGGATTCGAACAATCTCAAATTCGCTAGGTTCGCGCACATCGATGAGATAAAAGTCTTCGTTGCTATCAATTTTCTTCTTCAAATCAACCACAGAGATCGTTGAGTCCGTGACTGCTTCCTGAGCTTGGGTGGAGAGCACTCCGCAGAATGCTTCGTAATCTGGCAGCAGCGCTTTCTGGGTTGCATTAGGTGAACACAATGGGCAGTTTGGATCTTTGCGAATCTTCACCTTTCTGAAATTCATCTCAAGTGCGTCGTAGATCATCAACTCGCCAATAAGTGGTTCGCCAACTCCTGTAAGGACCTTAATCGCCTCAGTTGTTTGGATTGATCCAATAGTCGCGCAGAGAACACCGAGTACTCCACCCTCGGCGCACGATGGAACCATTCCTGGGGGTGGGGGTTCGGGATATAGGCAGCGATAGCAAGGTCCGTACTCAGCCCAGAAGACACTTGCCTGACCATCAAATCGATAAATGGAACCCCATACATAAGGCTTCTTTAAAAGTACGCATGCATCGTTAACGAGATATCTAGTGGCAAAGTTATCTGTGCCATCAACGATGATGTCATATTCGGAAAAAATCTCCATCACATTATCAACATCAAGGCGCAATTCATGAGTGATGATATTTACGTAGGGATTAATCTCTAGGATCTTCTCTTTTGCAGATTCTGCCTTGCTCTTACCGATATCAGATTGACCATGGATTATCTGGCGCTGTAAATTTGATTCATCAACGGTATCAAATTCAACAATTCCGATTGTGCCAACACCGGCTGCAGCTAAGTACATCAGGGCTGGGGAACCTAGGCCTCCTGCACCAACGCAGAGCACCTTTGCATTCATCAAACGCTGCTGCCCAGCCATCGCCACATCCGGAATGATGAGATGGCGGCTATATCTGCGCACTTCATCTACGGTCAGTGCAGGGCCAGGAGAAACGAGTGCGGGTATCTTCATAATTGGTAATTCTGCCTCAGACTATGAAAGCGTGCCACTTTGCGTCTACGATTAGGTCAATGAGCACTTCAGAGAAGCAAACGATTGGCGATAAGGCCCGCCTGCCGCGTGATGAGCGACGTGCAATCCTTCTCTCAGCTGCTCTCGAAGTCTTTACCGCAGCTGGTTATCACTCAGCAGCCATGGATGAGATAGCAGACCGTGCCGGAGTAAGTAAGCCCGTTCTGTATCAGCACTTTCCATCGAAACTAGATCTTTATCTGGCTGTTCTTGATCTTCATATCGATTCCCTTGTTTTTGAAATTCAAAAGGCAATTTCCTCTACTCCTGACAATGCGCAGCGAGTCCGAGCTACAGTCGTTGCATATTTTGCATTTATCGAAAATGAAGGCGAAGCTTTCAGACTTCTCTTTGAAAGCGATATGAGCGTAGAACCTCAGGTTCGCGAACGCCTCAATCGCATGACATATGACTGTGCAGCAGCAGTAAGTGCAGTGATCTCCAATGACACCGGACTTCCTCAAGAGGTTGCGATGCTTTTGGGAGTAGGTCTGATTGGTTATGCCCAAGTGACAGCTCGTCACTGGCTTGAGCGAGATAGCAAACTCACTCGCCAACAAGCCGTTGATCTAGTTGAAAACTTAATGTGGCGCGGGATTTCAGGCTTTCCTCGAACCGAATAGCAGTCACACACCTTTACATCTAGGATGTAGCCATGAGTACAAAGAAATCAGAGGGCGCTCAGGCAGCTCTCGTCAGAATTGCTGTTGCAGATATTGCTAGTGAATTAGCCTTTGAGTGTGAATTAGCTCCAGCTGAGATCAAGAAGGCGGTCGCGCAAGCGCTAAGCGAAAACACACCTTTGACCCTTACCGATATTCGCGGCCACGAAATTATCGTCCCGGCAGGCCGTATCGGTTATATAGAGATTGGCCTACCGACCGAACGTCGCGTCGGTTTTGGCGCTGTGTAAGTGACACTCACCTTCGCAGACCTCCCACTCCGTAAAGAGACAATTGCAGCTCTGAACGAGCACGGCTACACGGCACCATTTCCGATTCAAGAGCAAGTACTCTCTATCGCACTTGCAGATGGTGATGTTATTGGACAGGCTAAAACTGGAACTGGAAAGACTCTTGCATTCGGTATTCCGCTTGTAGATCGAGTCATCGCCCCAGAAGATGAAGAGTGGAAGAGTTTTGAATATCAAGACTCACCTCAGGTGTTAGTTGTTGTTCCGACACGTGAACTCTGTATTCAGGTAACCAAAGATTTAGAAGAAATTTCTCAGATCAGAAAGATTCGCGTACTTGCTGTTTATGGCGGTCGCGCCTTTGAACCACAGATCGAAGCGCTGCAAAAAGGCGTTGAAATCATCGTTGGCACTCCTGGCCGCTTGCTAGATCTATACCGCCAGGGGCAGGTCAAACTAGCAAGCGTGACTCGTGTTGTTCTAGATGAGGCAGATGAGATGCTCGATCTTGGCTTCCTGCCAGATGTTGAGAAGATATTTTCAAGCACTCCAAACCGCACACAGACGATGCTTTTCTCGGCAACCATGCCTGGCGATATCATCGCTCTTGCTCGCAAATTTATGAATCAGCCAGTCCACATCCGCACTCAAGATTCACAGGATGAGGGAAATGTTGTCTCGCGCATCGAGCAGCACGTAGTACGTGCTCACGCCATGGATAAGACCGAAATGCTGGCGCGCATTTTGCAGGCAGATGGTAGAGGCCCAACTATCGTTTTCTGTCGTACCAAGCGTGCATGTCAAAAGACATCTGATGATCTCATTGAACGTGGCTTTAGAGCTGCAACATTGCACGGCGATATGGGACAAGCAGCTCGCGAAAAAGCCCTTAATGATTTCAAGGGTGGCAAATCAGATGTACTGATTGCAACAGATGTTGCAGCTCGTGGAATTGATATCGATGGAATTACCCATGTAATTAACTATCAATGTCCTGAGGATGAGAAGACTTACGTTCATCGAATCGGTCGTACAGCCCGAGCAGGTGCACATGGAATTGCGCTCACCTTCGTTGATTGGGATGAGCTTGCACGTTGGAAGATGATTGATACGGCACTGCATTTGGGTCTCCCAGAACCACTTGAGACGTATTCATCTTCTGAACATCTCTACGACATGATGAATATTCCCGCAGGCGCTACCGGTCGAATAGATAAGCCACGCACGAGCGCTCCAGCACGAGAAAAAAGTGAGGCACCGACTCAGCCACGTGAAAAGCGCGCCCGCGTTCGAACCAAGAAGTTCTCTTCTTAATCCAACCCAAGAAGTTCTAACGCACTGTAAGCGCACTCGCGGATCTCGCTGGCAATTTTCGAATTTTTAGCAAAGGTCAGGACGCTGGTCACGCCAGTTGCAGCACCTTCGACTTCGTCAGAATGGCTACAACGACTATCTAAATGTTCCCACTCTAAACACTCGGATGCGTGATGGCTATCGTCTCCGATCTGTATCAAGCGTTGGATTGCCTCTCCAGCAAGTGACTTCACTTGAGCAACACCACGCATCTGGTGAAGTGATTGTGAATATGGAATTAGAACCAAGTCTGCACATTGGAGCGCTGACTGCAAGCCAGCATTGATATCACTCGGGGTATCAATAATCACCAGATCGTAATCTTTGGGCAATCTCGTCAGCACTTTTTTTATATCATGGCTGGTGAATCCAAAACCAACCCTGGAATCTGCGCCAATGAAGTCAAAACGCTCCACCAAACTTTCTAAATCTTCGCTTCGGACTGTCGTCTCGGATAAGAAATCTGCGATGGAAAGTCTCTGATTTTCTCTGCCGAGGCGAAAGGTAAGGCCGGCCCGCGGATCCAGATCAATTACGAGGGTTTTCTTACCAAACTCGGTCATTGCTACAGCTAAACCATGAGCCAGTGTTGTTTTTCCGCTACCCCCTGCGGTATTTGCAATAACCAGAATTTTCGCACTCATGCGTTCACCGATTGCGACTGCCACCGTTGTATGCCTTCGTTATAAATTGGCGGTGCGATAAATGTTGCAGGAATAAGTGACAAGCTCTTGCGAGTTGCAAGAAGAGAGAGATTTGTCGCCAACTCTTGCGCGGGAAGTGTCGGCCACCCGTAAAGTTCACGCGCCCATCGAGGCAGACTGGCGGCAGCTAGCGCACTCATCGCCGCCCACGCCGGGGCGGCAGGTGTTGCAAAGCGCACAACAGTTGGAAGTGGCGGCAGCGTGAGAAATATCGCAGCACGTTTTGCATCATCTGATGCAGTAAGTTCTGGAGAGATCACAGAGAAATAATCTTTGAGTTCTGAAAGAGATGTAGGAACATCTGCTCGAGGCACTCCTACTAGATCTGCAAACTCCACCATCTGCCGAATGTAAAGATCTTTCTCTTCAGCTGTCAGAGCAATTCCTGATCTAAATCCAACGTCGAGAAATGAATCGACCATTGCCATATGCACCCAGAGCAGTTCATGGGGATTATCAAGACCTAAGCGTGTGTGAACTCTGCGCACGCGCGAAGATAGATCCAGCGCCTGCTCAGTCGAACCAAAGGTGAGGGTGGCTACATAATCTCCAGTGCGCTGTAATCGACCCCATGCATCGTCACGAAAGTTCGAATGTGTTGCAACGCCAGCCATGGCAACCGGGTGGAGTGCTTGTTCGAAAAGTGCACGAATGCCACCAATAAGCATCGCTGGATCGCTATGGATGCGCCAGACAACTGAGTCGGGGCTATAAAGCCCTCGTGGGTCGTAACTCATAGCGTTAGGAAGAGAGGACCTTAATCGCATCAACCAACATCTGTACGGCAATTGCCGCGAGCAAGAGTCCAGCGATTCTTGCAAGCAGAGTTACACCAGAATCTTTGATGATTGCCAATATTTTTGTCGATGCCATAAGGGCTACTGCAATGATGATGTGAACTGCAACCACGGCAGCGGCTAATCCAACGGCCAGGCTAGGGGTATCAACTTGTTTGACGAAAATCATCGTCGCAACAATTGCACCCGGGCCAGCAAGTAATGGCGTTCCAAGTGGAACAAGGGCTACATTCTTATTACCAGATGTGTCGCCCTCATCTACTCGACCGGTAAGAAGTTGCAAAGATACATAGAGAAGAAGTAATCCTCCTGCGGCTTGTAGCGACTCCATTGATACATTCATGTAATCCAGCACAAATTGCCCAAAGAGCGCAAATGTCGTGATCACAATTAGAGAAACGCTGGCAGCCTGCCACGCCAGACGGATTCGCTCTTTAGGTGATTTATCTGCAACCAAAGCCAAAAAGATTGGTGTTGCACCAGGTGGATCCATGATCACTAAAAGGGTTACAAAAGATTGCACTGCAAAAGTTAGAGCACTTATTTCTGCAAGATTCATTCACTCACAACCCTTCGTGCATCTGCCTTTGATTCTAACCTGGCCCATTCTGCTGGATCTGTAAGGTTTTCGCCTATTGAATTTAACTTTCCAGTACCGTGGTAATCGCTCGCCCCTGTAACTACGAGACCTAGATCACGAGCTATTCCTCTAAGTTGATCACGCTCTACTTGCGAGTGATCACGATGATCAACTTCTACGCCATTGAGGCCTGCCTCAATTAGAGATGGAAAACTCATGGCAGAAAGTGTTTGGCCACGACGAGTTGCAAATGGGTGAGCAATAACTGCTACTCCCCCAGCCTGTCGAATAACTCTGATGGCATCCTCGGGGGTTGGCGCGATATGAGTCACGTAGTACTTGGACTCATTATGTAATAGTGAAGAGAATGCTTCATCGCGACTTGCAACATGCCCCTTTGCAACAAGCGCATCGGCCAAATGTGGCCGGCCTAGAGTTGCGCCATCTGGCATCGCAGCAAAAACTTCTTCTATTGAAATATCGATTCCGTCTGCGGTAAGCAATTCTGTCATTTTGCGCATTCGTGGCAGGCGTGAATCCCGAGATTCCTCAAGCATAATCTGCATTGTTTCATTCTGACCATCAAAGAGAAGGCCCAGCATATGTACAGCAACACCATCTTCTGTAAGACACGAAATCTCTGATCCGAGCACAAGTTGTAGGTGTGCCCTGCGAGATGCAACAGCCTCCTGCCAGCCGGAGGTTGTATCGTGATCTGTAATTCCTAAAACTGTAATACCAGCAGAGAGTGCTTTATTAATAAGCGCATGAGGAGTATCTGTTCCGTCGCTATGTGTGGTGTGAGTATGTAAATCAATCATTCGTCGATCATCACCTCTGCTGGACGTGTTCGAAGTACAACAAGAATGCATCCTGTCAGAATCACAATGATGCCCGGTACCAGAGCAATCGGCGGTTTCTGATCTAACCACCAGATCGCAAGTAATGTACTTACTGGGACTTCAAAGAATACAATCAGAGAGACTATTGCTGGGGAAACGCGCTTGAGGGCAGCATTAAACATTGAGTGGCCTAAAATTTGCGCGCCGGCAATTAAGCCTAGAAGAATCAACCACTCTTGCTTCTCAAAGTGAAGGACTTCAAACCCCAGTACTAGTGACATGGGTAGCGCTGTCACCGCGCAAACAAAGTAACAGATCGTCGTATAGCTATGCGTGCCAATCTCTTTCTGGGCTTTGGATCCAAGCAACATGTAAACGGCTGCTAAGGCCGCTGAAATAATTGCTGCAACATCACCCTTGAAGGCCAGCCACGAGATTGAAAGATCTACTCCTGAAATCATTAATACGCCGATGAAGGAGACGCCCATTCCCAGCCATGCACGAGATGGAATGTTGCCACCGAGAGCGCGCACAAAGAGGGCAGCAAAGATCGGCTGTAAGGCTACGAGTGCAGTTCCTGCAGCAACTGTCGTCCAACGCATTGCAATAAAGAAGCCGATAAAGTGAAGAGCCAAGATAAAGCCAGAGAGCGCCGAGATAAGCAGAGCTCTGCGATGCTGATGATCTTTTCCCACTAGAGCTTTGAGTGCAAATGGAAGAGTTAAAAGTGCTCCACCTAGGTTGCGCCAGAAGATGAGAGTGAGAACTGGCATAGCGCTCATTGCAATAAGTGGCCCTGAGGTTCCGATCCCAATGATTCCAAGGCCAAGACGAATGAGGTCTGGCCGCTCAGGAATCTGAGTGTGGTTTTCGATCGAGGACATAAGGCAAAGGTATCTGATCTCCAAGACCGATACGATTGGCCTATGAGCGCAAACATGTCTAATCGAGTGTTTCTTGCCAGATTAGCTGGAACTGCAGTTTTTGATCCTAATGGTGATCCAGTTGGCAAGGTGAGAGACGCTGTCGCGACCCTGCGTTCAAATAATCAACCACCGCGTGTACTGGGTTTGGTTGTCGAAGTTCCATTACGCCGACGAGTATTTGTACCCATCACTCGTGTGACATCAATTGAGTCTGGAACCGTTGTTATTACTGGAATTGTAAATATGCGTCGCTTTGAATCACGCGCAGGAGAACTACTGATTCTAGGTGATCTGCTCGATCGTTCAATCACACTTGTTGAAAGTAACGAACCGGTTGTAGTCGAAGATCTCGGAATGGAACAGAATCGCACCGGTGATTGGCTCATTACTCGAGTCCACATTATGAAGCGTGGTCGCGGCATTCGACGAAAAGGTGCAACGTCGACAGTCGCCTGGGAAGATGTTCATGGCTTTGCTGCACCTGAAAATCAGCAAGGCGCTTCTAATCTCCTATCCACTCTGAGTAATTTGCGCGCTGCAGATTTAGCAGCTGTTATTCAAGATTTAGCACCAAAGCGCCGAGTGGAAGTCGCTCGTGCTCTTGATGACGAAAGGCTTGCTGACGTTCTGGAAGAGATGGATGAAGCAGAGCGCGTTGCCCTTTTAAGTGAACTTGAGGGCGAACGTGCTGCCGATGTTCTGGGTGAAATGGATCCAGATGACGCGGCAGATTTGCTTCGCGAAGTCGGGGAAGAGCGTGCACAAGCACTTATTGATTTGATGGAACCTGAGGATGCCGAAGATGTTATTCGCCTGATGACATATGAAGATTATTCAGCAGGTGGAATGATGACAACAGAGCCATTAATCATGAGCGCCGATTACACAGTCGCCGATGCCCTTGCAGTTGTTCGGCAGAGCGAAATTTCGCCAGCTCTAGCCTCTCAAGTATTTGTTACACGTCAGCCGCTAGAAACCCCCACTGGGCGCTTTATTGGAATGGTGCACTACCAACGTTTACTCCGCGAGCCACCTGCGACCTTACTCGGTTCACTTGTCGATACTGATACACAGGGGTTAAGTCCAGATGCAACTTTGAATGAAGTGTCATCGTATTTAGCGAGTTATAACTTGCTCAGTGTGCCAGTTGTCGACGGAAATGACCGTTTATTAGGCGCGGTAACGGTCGACGATGTACTCGATCACCTCTTGCCAGATAACTGGCGTGTGGATCACCGTGATCACACTCGCACAGAATTAGAGAACATTACTAGTGAAGTAGAAGGGCAGGTGTAACGATGGCACGTAAAAATGGATTGGATACACCTCGCGAAACGCGTCGTTCCCTGCGACCAAATATCGATGCTGAGGCTTTCGGACGCCTCTCTGAGAAATTTGCACGCTTCCTTGGTACCGCACGATTCCTTGTTTACATGACAGTCTTCGTTCTGTCTTGGATGCTCTGGAACTCACTTGCTCCAAGCGATCTTCGCTTTGATAAGTATCCCTTTATCTTCTTGACGCTCATTCTCTCGCTGCAAGCATCATATGCGGCCCCACTTATTCTCTTGGCACAAAATCGCCAGGCGGATAGAGATCGCATCGCACTTGCTGAAGATCGTGCTCGTAATGATCGCAACATGGCAGATACTGAATATCTCACCCGCGAACTTGCAAGTTTGAGAATCGCTTTGGGTGAAGTTGCAACACGTGACTTCTTAAAGGATCAGATTGGAAATCTCGCCGAAGAGATTTCGGCAGAGTTACGAAGAAATTCCGAGTCTGACACCAAGTAGAGATTTTTCGCGGATTATCAATTTTTGCGCGACAGATTTGATCGCAATGGCTGTTGGTGTTTCAGGCAACGCATGAACAATCGGTGCGCCAGAATCTCCACCAGTACGAAGTTCTGGAGCAAATGGGATTTTCCCAAGCAGCGGAACATCAGCGCCCACCAAGGTTGAGAGTCGAGCAGCAGTCTCTTCTCCTCCGCCTTCACCGAAGAGCGCAGTTGGCTCATTACATGAAGGGCAAATAAATGCTGACATATTCTCGACAACACCTATAACTCTTTGGTGCATCTGATGAGCAATACGCCCCGCCCGCTCTGCCACCTCAGCTGCTGCAACCTGTGGAGTTGTGACAACCAAAATCTCTGATGTTGGGATTAATTGACCGAGTGAAATCGCTAAATCACCAGTTCCGGGAGGAAGATCTAGCAAGAGAAGATCGAGGTCGCCCCAATACGCATCGGAGAGAAGTTGTTCGAGAACCCGATGCAGAAGTGGCCCACGATAAGCAACGGCATCAGCTCGCTCAGGCTTAAACATCTCCATGGAAACTGTCTTAACGCCAAAACTCTCAGGCGGAATAAACATTTGATCGATCGCAGTTGGTCGCGCACCTACTAAACCCATCAGACGAGGAATGGAATGTCCGTAGACATCTGCATCCAGAATTCCAACTCGCAAACCATTCTGGGCCGCAGCTACCGCTAGGTTTGCGGTAAGTGAGGATTTACCAACACCACCCTTTCCAGATGCAATTCCGATTACTCGCGTGAGTGACTCAGGTTGAGCAAATGGGATGAACTTTTCACGACCACCACGGACTAAGAGCTTCACCTTGTTGCGACCTTCTTCTGTCATTACTCCAAAGTTAATTCGTACATCCTTAACACCATCAATTGGTTTAACCGCTGCGGTAATATCAGCAGTCAATCGATCCTTCATCGGACAGCCAGAAATGGTAAGTAGGATGGTTAAATCAACGACTCCATTGTTCTCTGCAACACTTTCAACCATACCTAATTCAGGAAGTGCATGGTGAAGTTCTGGATCCTGCACGGTTGCCAGCGCAGCGTTTATCTTTTCGATAAGTGTCATAAAAGGTCAGGATCAATCTGTGGCTTGAAGCCTGAGTTACTATTTTTTGCATTTTGATCTTTAGCATCTTCTTCTTCAAGCACAGAAGCCACTTGGCGTTTGATGAAAGTTTTAGGATTTAAATCAGCCGGGGTGAGATCTTCAAAGCCTGGGCCTAAGTTCTCGCGAATTTCGGCGGTAGCGGTGTAAGTCATTGACCTTACCTTCTTAATCATCTTGGCAAGATCTGAGGCAACACGTGGCATGCGCTCTGGTCCCACGAGAATAAGTGCCAGAACTACTAAGCCAATAACCTCACCAAATCCAAAGTCAAACATTATTTGCCTGCCATCAAAGTGAGAGAAGTTGAATACTTCTTACCAGAGCGAATGTACTCGATAGCAACTCGATCACCAACATTCTTTGATCGAATGGCAACGATTAGCTCTTCTGGTGTGGCAATTGTGCGTCCATCAAAGGTGACAATTACATCTCCAGATCGCAGCCCAGCCTTAGACGCTGGACCCCCAGGAGTGATCGCGTTACGTGTATCGGCAATTTTGGCGCCCTCTCCTGTAAATTGCATATCAATGGATACTCCAACAATTGGATAAGTTGCTTTGCCATTCTTAATCAGTTGCTCTGCTGTCTTGCGAGCTTGATTGATTGGAATTGCAAACCCTAATCCGATTGAGCCTGATTGAGAGGAAAATGATGATCCTAAGGTCGCTATTGCAGAGTTAACACCGATAACGGCTCCAGTTGAATTAACTAGAGGGCCTCCTGAGTTACCAGGATTGATTGCTGCATCTGTCTGAATAGCGTTGATATATGAGTTATCACCCTCAGATTCGCCAGCAGTAACTGCACGATCTTTCGCGCTGACGATTCCCAAAGTTACAGTGCCACTTAATCCAAGTGGTGAGCCGATGGCAATTACAGAATCTCCGACTACAACTTGGTCGCTATCACCAAATGCTAAGGCAGTTAGGCCAGTGCGATTGACCTTAAGAACGGCAAGGTCGTAGGAAGAGTCTCTTCCAATAATTGTTGCGTTGAGTGTCGTTCCATCGTTGAGTTGGACTTCGATATCTCCACCATCTGCGGCCGCATCTGCGATCACATGGTTATTTGTCAGGATAAATCCCTTGCTATCGATGACAAACCCGGTTCCAGTTCCTGCACCAGAAGAACTCCTAGCCGAAATTGAGACCACTGATGGCAAAACTCGTTGTGCAATATCTGCAACAGATCCGGGTGGACGTTCAATAGATGAGGTGACTGAAGTTAATTTGATGTCATGACCAAAGAGAGATCCCGATGAGCTTGCGCCAAAGATTGCACCTACCAAGCCAGCAATGGCAGCCATGAGAAGTGCATTTGAACGTGTAACGAATTTCGCTCTGCCGTGCGCAGAAGAGGGAACCCACCAAGGTCCAGTTCCCATGGGTTGCTGCGTAGGTTGCTCAGACATAGGGATATCTTTCTACAACTTTGTGGCTAACAACAAACCGTCCCCTACGGGAATCAGCGAAGTCACCCACTTCTCAGTCTCACCTTTAAGCAATTTCCCAGCATCGCGCAGCGCAATAGTCTTCGGATCACGTTGTGTTGGATCGTTGACTTTAGCGCCGCCGAAGAAATTATCTATGACAAATACTCCACCACTTCGCAGAATGCGATGTGCCTCAAAAATCGCATCTTGGAGATCTTCTGCATTGTCCCTAAAGATCACGAGGTCGTAGGCGCGATCGGCTAATTTAGTCATCACTTCAATGGCTGGATTAGTTATGAGTCGAAATCGAGATTGCGCGATCTGTGCATCTTGTAGTGCGATCTTTGCAATCGCTGAATGTTCTTGTTCGCTATCGATGGATGTCAGGGTTCCGCTTTGTAACATTCCCTCAAGTACCCACAAAGCACCAACGCCCGATCCTGTTCCTATCTCAACAACCGATTGCGCATCAAGAATATGTGCAAGATGGCGAAGGTAGGCACCCACCCCCGGGGTTACATCTATTGCCCCGACTTCGCTTCCGCGAGATCTCGCTTGAGCTTTATCAACGCTCTCGCCAATAAAGCCCTCTGCATAAGAGTGAGGGTCAATCTGATTGATCATGAGAGGGATGTTAGCCACTCCACGAGTAAACGCACGCCGAAACCAGTGCCGCCTTTAGGATTTTCTCCTGAATCGCTTTCGCTTCGTGCAGTTCCCGCAATATCTAAGTGCACCCATTGGCGCTGGCCCGCAAATTGCTCCAAAAAGAGGGCAGCAGTCACAGAACCTGCACCATAGTGACCTTTATCGGCAGTGTGATTGAAATCTGCGATATCACTTTCTAATCCATCTGTGTAATCATCGATCAAAGGCATATGCCACACGCGATCACCGGTGCGCTCACCAATTGATGAAAGTGTACGTGCGAGTTGAGAATTGCGCGTATACATAGCTGCATATTGACGACCTAGTCCGAGAGTTGCAGCTCCAGTAAGTGTTGCAATATCTACTACATAATCGGGATCTAAATTTAAATCAGCAAAAGCTAAACCATCGGCAAGTACCAACCTACCTTCAGCATCAGTATTTATAACTTCAACTGTCTTACCCCCGTAATGCTTGATGACATCACTTGGGCGTTGCGATGTGCCAGAAAGCGCATTTTCTGCGCACATCATGAGGACACTGACTTTGACCTGCGCCGAGAGTTGAGGAAGTATGCTGATCGTTGCAAGTGCTGCTGCAGCTCCCGCCATATCACTCTTCATCGCCATCATCGTGTCATAAGGTCGCTTGAGAGAAATTCCTCCGGTATCGAATGTAATTCCTTTGCCAACAATTACAACGTGCGGGATGCGAGAGTTACTTTTGCCACCTTTAGGTGTGTATGTCAGATGGATAAAGCGAGGGCCAGGATTGGGTGAAGAGTTTCCAACAGCTCTTAAACCACCAAACTCTTTTAGCGCAGATCCCGAGAGAACATTGATTTCAAGTCCATGCTCTGCTGCGATGGTTCGAGCTTGGGCAGCCATCCATAAAGGAGTCTTAATATTCGACGGAGTATGAATTAGATCGCGAGCGCGACAGACTGCCTGACCAATTATTCGGGCATGCTCCACGGGTTCTGCATCTGTTGCAACGATCTCGATTTCAGACTCGATTGGCTTTGGGGCAGTTTTTTGGTTCCAGGTGTATTCGCCCAAAATTGATGAGATAGAGAAGGCGATGATCTCATCGCGCTTGGTTGGAGCCAGTGTTGCAAAGTTCTTCCCAGCACCTCGAACTTTTCTACCCAAGGTGGCACCTGCGGTTCTAAACGAGGCAAGTGATTGATCTCCAAGACCTAAGAGAATTATTTTTTCAACAGGGCTTTCTTCGGCGCTGACTGGAATTTCATTTAATTCTCCAGCTTTACCCGTAGGCGTAAAAAATGAAAGTTCATCGCGAAGGTTTACTCCAAAAAACTTCTCAATTTTCTTAACGAGTGCAGGGTGGGCATTAAAAATTACCTCAGTTGCGCTCTTATCTTCGCTTGGAAGAACGATATAACTAATGACGACGACATCACTGGTGGTTACCGATTCAAGGTCGGGGTTGAGCGCGCTGATTTTCATAGAGACTATTTAGCGGGTATGAAGTAAAAATTATTTCTTAATAAGCGCAACAGCGGCTTCGAGGGCAGCGCTGAGGTTGTTGGCTTCAGTTGGGTTTAACTCAACCACGAGGCGGCCACCGCCTTCTAGCGGAATACGCATGACAAGTGAGCGTGCTTCCTTAGTTACTTCCATAGGACCATCACCAGTGCGTGGTTTCATTGCTGCCATGATGATTCTCCTTTAGAGCATCGACCTGCGGCCACAGGCGCACAAGTTCGGGTGAAGGCGTAAGTATCTCGCACTCAGGGCCTATACATGAAATCGAAAGTTGGGCTAGAGCCCCAATTGCGCAGTAAGTCGGGCTCGACCAGAGGCTATTACTGCCTCAACAGACTTCTGTGGGACATGTAGCAGGCTGGCAATCTCGGCCGGGCTCATCCCACGCAGATATGACAAGGTCAAGATGATGCGCTCCTCCTCGGGAAGTGCCTCGAGCACTTCAGCCAAAGTCTTGGGCGCTGCCATAGGACGAGGTTACCTTCTCTCGATAACCGCTGGTTGGCTATCTCGCCTGTCATGCGAGATTAATCTGTAAAGAGTCGGCTAAATCGCGCCAGCGAAATACGGACGCCCAACCAGATAATGGGTGCGCCAAGGAGAAAGAGAGCTCGGTTAATTTCAATCGTCTCACTCCAGTAAAACGATGTCGAATTAGGACTTGTAGCTTCCAATTGAAAAGTTCCGGTTCCCTTAAGGATCTTTCCGGTGTGAACGACATCGCAACGAAATGGAGGTTCCCAATGCGTAACTGTCATAGTGTCCAAGAGACCCAGTGGTGAAAATTTCGGATAGAGGCGATGTAGTGGCCCAGTAAATGCTGCAATAGAAGTTCCAACTCCTTCGGTGATCTCTGATGTGACCCACACTCGCGTTGCCACCATCCACTTAGCCTGACCCTGCCAATCGGCAATTTCTGCCCAGACTCTTTCTATCGGAGCAGCGCAATTAACCCTTATTGCAAGTGTGTTATTTGAATGACTGCCCATGAAATTAAGGATAGGCGATATTGTGTGCACATGTCGTCTCAAGCAAAGTTTGCCCATGGTCATGGTGTTGCAACACTCTCTGGTTCAACCGTACTTGATGTGTGGTTCCCCTCTCCAGCTCTTGGTGCACTTGCCGGAACTCCCTCTCAAACTCTGCTTGACCTTGAGGGAAGCGATGAGATCAGAAAGGTTACGAGGAAAATTGTCTCGCTAGAGATCGATCTCGATAGCGCTCCGAAAGATGCAACTGATGTCTATCTGAGACTTCATCTTCTCTCTCACCGACTCGTAAAACCACACGGTCAATCATTGGAAGGTATCTTTGGTCTTCTTTCAAATGTAGTGTGGACATCTGCTGGACCCTGCGCAGTTGATGGATTTGAAGAAGTTCGAGGTGCACTTCGCGCACGCCACGGTCATCTAACAATTTACTCAGTCGATAAATTTCCACGCATGGTTGATTATGTAATTCCATCGGGAGTTCGAATTGCAGATGCCGATCGCGTTCGTTTGGGAGCGCACCTGGCTTCTGGAACAACAGTGATGCATGAAGGTTTTGTGAATTTCAATGCCGGCACATTAGGAACATCTATGGTGGAAGGTCGAATATCGGCAGGCGTAGTAGTCGATGATGGAAGCGATGTCGGTGGTGGAGCATCCATCATGGGAACTTTAAGTGGTGGTGGAAAAGAGGTTATCTCAGTGGGCAAGAAATGTCTGCTGGGTGCAAACTCGGGTCTTGGAATCTCACTTGGCGATAATTGCGTAATTGAAGCTGGTACCTACATCACAGCAGCAGCCAAAGTGAGACTGCCTGATGGTGAAGTCGTCAAGGCGGGAACTCTCAGTGGCGCCAACAACTTATTGTTTAGGCGTAATTCATTAGATGGTTGCCTTGAAGTTCTGATGCGTGAAGGATCTTGGGGCGGATTAAATTCTGTCCTACACGCCAACTAAGGAAAACCAAGGTGAAGGAATCTTCACTCGACTTCTAAAGGTATCGCCTCTTATTTTCTTTATGACACCTGCAGATGATGTGGCTGCAATAAAGGTGACAGCACCTGCTTCATTTCGAGAGAGGATCTCCAATCTGACCACATCTGGTAGTAGAAATGCTTTAGCAACTAGCTCCTGAGTAGCAGAAGCTTTCCAGGATGCAAAGCGTGGATTTAATTTAACGTCTACGCTCGCACTATCTGGAACTGACTGAGTGTGAGAAGTTGCAGCTCCCCAGGCATCTAAGGTCGTCTGTGTTGCTCCACCTGATGATGAGAAATAATAGGTTTGTGCCGGCTTTCCATTACTTAAGACCACGAGACTGGTCGATGTATCCACTAGCGTGCGATTAACGGCATCTTTCCAGAAGTGACCATATCGTGGTTCGCTCTCTTTAGAAAAACCCACAAAGTTTTGATCAGAGATGTGTGAGTAAACCTGACAATCGCAGACTGGTCGAATTATTCCAAGTTTAGATAGTGCATAACTGCGCGAAGCAATTGCCTGCGCCTCAAGCATCGCCGCAGGCCAACTCGAAGGTACTTCACTAATTCCCCATAGGTATTCATCACGAAGTGCAAGGGTGTTTGTCACTTCGATTGCACCCTTGACTACTTTAAGAGTGATGTATCCGTATTTATATTTTGTAGCGGCCTTTCCCTGATTCATAGTAATGAGAGAGTTTTCGCCGACCCATCGCACGGTCAAACTCTTTCCCCGTTGTACTCCATTGAGGCCTATTGATTGATTTACAAGCGTGAAGAGAGCCGGTTTCTTTGTTGCAAATGTTGCAATAGGTGCAACTAGAGGCGATTGTGATGTCTCGCTTTCAAAAACCTCCAATCGTGAATTGGGAGTGTGAGTTGTAAATGAGATCGACTTCACGCGGGTAGCAATATTTACTCGAATCGTGTGCGTATCAACGAAGGGTGCAACGACAACATCTTTGAAGTAGTAATTGAGAATTGCAGTTGCACTCTCTCCGCTGAGTGCACGAGAACGAGCACCAATTTGGCTCATACCGACTCCATGGCCATAACCACTTCCGGA
>JBEANF010000037.1:0-10293 GCA_041165585.1 Actinomycetota bacterium
TTGGGGAATCAACTCGCCAACTTCAAATTCAACTTTAACTGGATCCATCGACGCACTCCATTGAAAGCGACGAGAGAGACGACCAAAGTGTGTATCAACTGTGATACCCGGAATATCAAAGGCGTGGCCCAGAACAACATTTGCAGTTTTTCGCCCAACACCGGGCAAGGTAATCAACTCTTCAAGTGTTCCTGGAACTTCGCCATCAAACTCTTCGATAATTGTGGTGGCAAGTCCTTTAATGTGTCGCGCTTTAGCGTGATAAAAACCTAATGGGTAGATGATCTCTTCGATCTCTGCAAGAGGCGCTTTGGCATATGCGCGGACATTCTTATACTTCTTAAACAGGTGCGGAGTAACTGCATTCACGCGCTTATCGGTGCATTGGGCCGAGAGTACAGTGGCAATTAATAGTTGCAAGGGATTCTCAAAATCGAGCTCACAGCGAACATCTGGGTAGGTCTTTGTGAGAACTCGGTAAATAGCGCTAGCCCTCTTTCGAGTTTCGCGATCTGCACCCATACGAGTAAACTACCCGTGTGACCATTGAAGATGAAGTCGTACGTAAAGCCCCTCTTTTTACCGCTCTCGATGATGTTGCCGCCGCTTCTCTGCGCGCATCAATGGATTCAGTAAAGATCAATAAGGGTGGAATACTCTTCAAAGAAGGCGATAGCGGCGAGCACGTCTACGTCATTGTCGAAGGCAAACTCAAACTTGGAACTTCAAGTGGCGACGGCCGCGAAAATCTTCTCTCAATTCTTGGACCGGGCGAAATGTTTGGAGAGCTCTCACTCTTCGATCCGGGCCCACGCACCTCAACTGCAACTGCAGTTACCGATGCAAAGCTTCTCTCGCTAAGTCACGAGAAATTAATTCCTTGGCTGCGCGATAACCCAGATGTATCACTTCAGCTCTTGGCACGTTTAGCCCAGCGTCTGCGCCGCACCAATGAAGCAGTCGGCGATCTCGTCTTCTCCGATGTTCCTGGACGCGTCGCAAAGGCGCTAATTGATCTCGGTGAGCGCTTTGGTAAAGAGAGCCCTGAAGGACTGTATGTTCACCACGATCTCACTCAAGAAGAACTTGCACAGCTAGTTGGCGCATCACGCGAAACAGTAAATAAAGCTCTCGCTGATTTCGCAGGACGTGGTTGGTTACGTCTTGATGGTCGCGCAGTATTGATTACAGACCTTGATCGCTTAAGTAAGCGCGGTAAGTAATCTTCGCTTAGGCAACTTCAACGGTGAGTTCAACCTCAACCGGTGAATTCAGTGGCAACTCTGCAACACCAAGTGCGCTACGAGCTGCAACACCTGCCTCGCCCCAAATATGCATAAATAACTCTGATGCTCCATTTGCAACAGCTGGCTGGCTTACAAAACCAGGTGCACCATTGACGTAACAGACAATGCGCACAACCTTCACAATTGAATCAACAGGCGCTACAAGTTCGACGGCGGCAAGTGCGTTAACAGCGCAGATCTTTGCTAATTCGTATGCTTCTTCAACGGTTACATCGGCACCGACTTTTCCAGTCTTTGCAATTGCACCATCAACCATTGGAAGCTGTCCTGCGGTGAAGACGATGTTCCCGGTACGAACTGCTGGAACGTATGCTGCTAGCGGCTTTGTTGCCACGGGAAGAGTGATCCCCTTCTCTGCAAGCTTTGCGCGAACATCTACTGGCATTACTTCACCTCACGCTTCATATAAGCAACAAGTTGTTCTCCCCCTGGTGCAGGAATAACGGTTACAAGTTCCCATCCATCAGAACCCCATGTGTCAAGAATCTGCTTAGTTGCATGTGAGAGCAATGGGACAGTTGCGTATTCAAACTTCATATTAATTACCTCCAGCTAAGGCTGCTAGCGCTGATTTGACCAATGATGAAACCATTCCACCATCTGCTTTTCCTGCAACTTGAGCCTTAAGTACGCCCATGACCTTGCCCATATCGGCAGGTCCTGCTGCACTCGTTGAAGCAATTGCCGCAGCAACAAGTTTCTTCACATCATCTTCTGAGAGTTGTTCTGGTAGATAGCGAGCAATTACTTCGCCTTCTGCCTTCTCCTCAGCAGCCTTGTCATCGCGACCGGCCTTTGCAAACTCCTCAGATGCTTCACGGCGCTTCTTCGCCTCACGTGAGAGCACGGTAATAATTTCAGCATCAGTTAACGTCCGCGCTTCTTTGCCTGAAACTTCTTCGTTGGTGATTGCAGTCAAAACCATACGAATCGTGCCCGATACAAGCTTGTCGCTTGAACGAATTGCCTCGGTGAGGTCTGCCTGGAGTGTCTCTTTTAGTCCCACTAGCTTGATGCTCCAATTCTTCGAATTGTTCGGGGATATCTTCTCATGCTCCACTATCCTTCGGAAATCATGAGTTACGTACTTCGCCAGGCACAGATTCCAATTCTGCCCAAGGGCCATGCACCGATTCGGATTCTTCATTTCTCTGATCTTCATCTGACTCCTGCCCGAAAGACTGAGATTGCAGATATTAAATCTTTTGCAGATCTCAAACCCGACCTAGTCATTAGCACCGGTGATTTCTTGGCGCATATGGATGCAGTTCCTGTGGTCCTTGATGCACTTGAACCACTTCTTGATACACCAGGACTCTTTGTCTTTGGATCTAATGATTATTACGCACCAAAGCCGAAAAATCCGTTGAAATATCTCTTACCTGACAACGGCGAACGTATTCATGGTGAGGATCTTCCTTGGCCCGAACTGGATCTTGGTCTACAGGCTCGTGGATGGAAGAACCTCAATCACAACCGCGCAACACTCACAATTAACGGAACAACTATTGAAGCTCGTGGCACAGATGATGCTCACCTAGAGTTCGATGATTACTCACTTGTCGCCGGGCCGCCAGGTGAATGCGATATCGCAATCGGTGTTACACATGCACCTTACTTAAGAATTCTCAAAGGAATGTCCGATGATGGGCTGGATGCAATCTTTGCTGGCCACACGCATGGTGGTCAGGTGCGACTTCCTTGGATTGGTGGCTCACGCGCACTGACAACAAATTGCGATCTACCTAATTGGCGTGCGCGGGGACTTACAAAGTTTGGTGATGAGCCTTATTTACATGTCTCTGCTGGAATGGGAACAAGTCCCTTTGCCCGCATTCGCGTAGCAAGCCCGCCAGAAGTATCGCTAGTAACTCTTACTTAAGATTTGCGATATCTGCATCAACCATCAACTCAGCAAGTTCTTTCCAGTGAGTTGTGGCCTTCCAACCAAGTGCATTTTCAGCCTTTGATGGATCGCCGATCAGCGCATCTACCTCTGTTGGGCGAATGTACTTCTTATCTGTCTCAACATGGTCTTGCCAATTAAGGCCGGCACGAGCAAAAGCTGCTGCCGCAAAATCTTTCACTGTAGCCCCAACACCTGTGGCAACAACGTAATCACTTGGCTTATCTTGCTGGAGCATCAGCCACATTGATTCGACATACTCTTTGGCGTATCCCCAGTCACGGACTGCATCGAGATTTCCAAGGAATAACTTCTCTTGCGTGCCCGCTTTGATAGCAGCAACTGCACGAGTAATTTTTCGAGTAACAAATGTTTCACCGCGGCGAGGTGACTCGTGGTTGAAGAGAATTCCGTTCGTGGCATGCATGCCGTAACCATCGCGGTAGTTAACTGTGCACCAATATGCCATCAACTTAGCTGCTGCATATGGTGATTGTGGTCTAAAGACCGAATTTTCATTCTGCGGTGGTGGAGTTGATCCAAAGAGCTCTGACGTTGATGCTTGGTAGAAACGAGTATCAATATCCGCGCTGCGAATCGCTTCAAGTAGCCCCACGGCACCAACTGCATCAACCTGTCCGGTGTACTGCGGCATAGTGAATGAGACCTGCACATGTGATTGTGCGCCGAGGTTATAGACCTCAGTTGGTTTGATTTCGCGAATAAGGTTTGTGAGTCCCACGCCATCGATGAGATCGCCATAGTGAAGAAAGAGCTTTGGGTTCTTCTCATGTGGATCCTGATAAATATGATCAATGCGAGATGTATTAAAGGTAGAAGAACGACGAATCAGGCCATGTACTTCATAACCTTTTGCGAGCAAAAATTCGGCAAGGTAGGAGCCATCTTGTCCGGTAACACCGGTAATTAGTGCGACTTTTCTGCTCATCTGCGTACTTCTCCCTTTGCTGCTGCTTCTTTATACCAAGCAATCGTTGATGCAATTCCGTCACGTAGTGAAATCTTCGGTGCCCAACCTAGTGACTTTGCCTTTGTAACATCAAGGACCTTACGCGGAGTTCCATCAGGTTTTGATGAATCCCATGCGATTTCGCCCTTAAAGCCGGCAAGTTCTGCCACAAGCTCTGCAAGTTCCTTAATTGTGAGATCTTCACCGGTACCAATATTGATGTGTCCTGGCTCGTCATATTTTTGACCAAGATGTAAAACTGCTGCAGCCAAATCATCAACGTGAAGAAATTCACGCTTGGGCGATCCTGTTCCCCATAATGTTTCTTTTGCCGCACCATTTTCAGCTGCTTCAACAAAGCGGCGAATAAATGCAGGAAGAACATGTGAACCTTGTAATTCAAAATTGTCGAAAGGTCCATAGAGATTTGTTGGCATCAGCGAGATCCACTTGCGTCCGTACTCTTTTCTGAAAGACTTGATTAATTCGATTCCTGCAATCTTGGCGACTGCATATGCTGAATTAGTCTCTTCTAGAGGGCCAGTGAGTAAATACTCTTCCTTGATGGGTTGTGCGCAATCACGTGGATAGATACATGAACTGCCTAGAAAGATAAATTTCTCAACATTTGCCGCATGTGCGGCTTCCATGAGGTTGCTCTGAATGCGCACATTGTCTGCCAAAAATTCAACTGGGTATGAGTTATTTGCACCGATACCGCCAACTTTGGCGGCTGCATCAATGACAAGGGTTGGTTTTACAGAGGCGATGAAATCAAAGGTTGCATCGCGATCGAGGAGATCAACAACTTTGCGACTTACCGGAATAACTTCGTGGCCAGCTGCAACATAGGCTCGGACAACTGCTGAGCCAGCAAGGCCAGTGCCGCCAGCTACAACGATTGTCATAGAGGGCAGTCTATCCAGCCTTACTTAGTGAATTCAGCAGCTACCAATTCAGCGATTTGAGCAGTATTTAACGCTGCACCTTTGCGAAGGTTATCGCCACAGACGAAGAGATCAATAGATTTTGGATTATCGAGTGACTGACGAACACGACCAACCCATGTTGGATCCGTGCCCACAACATCTGCAGGAGTTGGAAATTCCTTCTTCTCGGGATTGTCATAGAGAACAACTCCTTGAGCCTTGGCCAGAGCAGATTGAGCTGCTTTGCGAGTGACAACCTTTGAAAAGGTTGCATGCACGACCAATGAATGCGTCGTGACGACTGGAACGCGCACACATGTCGCTGAAACTTTCAATTTTGGCATTCCGAGTATCTTGCGAGATTCGTTGCGAACCTTAAGTTCTTCTGATGAGTAGCCGTCTTCCTTGAGTGAACCTGCCCAAGGAATAACATTCATTGCAAGCGGAGCTGGAAATGGCCCAAATTCATTAATTACCCCACGAAGATCTTTTGCAACAGAACCCAGATTCTTTCCTGCAACTTGTGAAATTTGTGCATGCAATGCATCAATTCCTGGTTGACCTGCACCTGATGCCGCCTGGTAGGAAGAGACTACAAGTTCCTTGAGGCCAAACTTCTTGTTTAAAACACCCATCGCAACAATCATTGAAAGAGTTGTACAATTTGGATTAGAGATAATTCCTTTTGGACGCTTCTTGATATCTTTTGGATTTACTTCTGGGACAACTAATGGGACTTTCTTATCCATACGAAATGCTCCAGAGTTATCTACAACTACAGCACCTCGAGCTGCTGCAATCGGTGCCCATTCGGCAGAAATTTCATCAGGGACGTCAAACATGGCAATGTCAATTCCATCGAAAGCCTCTGGCGAGAGCGCAACTACTGTGAGTTCTTCTCCGCGACACTTCAATTTCTTACCAGCACTGCGAGCAGAAGCAATTAGTCGAATCTCACCGTATACATTCTTACGCGTGCTTAAGATATCGAGCATAACTGTGCCAACAGCACCAGTAGCGCCGACGACGGCAAGCGATGGGAGTTTCTTTTTTGATTTCACCTTTTTTGTCATCGACCTGTTCCTCCATAGACAACTGCCTCAACTTGATCAGCATCAAGTTGGAAGGCTGTGTGCGCAGCCTTTGTTGCACGCTCCAGATCGGTCTCGCGGACGATGATGGAGATACGAATTTCAGAGGTTGAAATCATCTCGATGTTGACGCCAGCTTCTGACATTGCTGCAAAGAATGTTGCTGTTACACCTGGGTTAGAGCGCATTCCTGCTCCAACTAATGAGAGCTTGCCAATTGTGTCATCGTAAAGAATGGAAGCAAAACCGACTTCTCCTTGGATACGTTGCAACACTGAAGTTGCATTTGAGCCTTCGGCCTTTGGCAATGTAAAGGAAATATCTGTAAGGCCTGTTGCAGCCGCCGATACGTTCTGCACAATCATGTCAATGTTGATGTCGGCATCTGCAATTGCTTGGAAGATTCGCGCTGCAACACCGGTGCGGTCAGGGACACCCACGATGGTGATCTTTGCTTCGGACTTGTCGTGTGCGACGCCCGAGATGATTGCTTGTTCCATGGTGCCTCCTTCAGGGTGATTTGCAACCACCCAGGTTCCTTCGTTGGGTGAAAATGATGAACGTACGTGAATAGGTAGGTCATAACGGCGTGCATACTCAACACAACGCAAGTGCAGAACTTTTGCACCTGCTGCTGCAAGTTCGAGCATCTCTTCATAGGTAACAGTCTTTAATTTACGCGCAGCAGGTACGACTCGTGGATCTGCGCTAAAGACTCCATCAACATCTGTGTAGATTTCACAGACATCTGCATCTAGCGCTGCGGCGAGCGCAACTGCAGTTGTATCCGATCCACCACGACCCAGAGTTGTGATGTCTTTTGTATCTTGAGATATTCCTTGGAATCCAGCAACAATTGCGATCGCACCTTCTGCAATGGCTTCTTGAATACGCCCTGGTGTCACATCAATGATGCGGGCCTTTCCATGAACTGAGTCAGTAATGACACCTGCTTGACTTCCAGTAAATGAACGAGCTTCAAAACCTAAATTGTTAATCGCCATTGCAAGAAGTGCCATTGAGATTCGCTCACCCGCGGTAAGCAACATATCCAGTTCGCGTCCCTGCGGAATCGGGGTGACAGCATTAGCAAGATCGATTAATTCATCGGTGGTATCGCCCATTGCGCTCACGACAACTACGACCTGATTGCCAGCCTTCTTTGAGGCCACGATGCGAGCGGCAACGCGCTTCATACCCTCGGCATCGGCAACCGAAGAACCGCCATATTTCTGAACAATGAGTCCCATGGCCTTAGTCTGAACTATCGAAAGGGTGACGGGCTAGCCGAATTGCCGATTTTCCATATAGTGAGACGGTAATCATCTCATGATATGAGAAATTTATCCTTCTACGTTACGCCGACCTTCAAATGCGCGACCCAGGGTTACCTCATCTGCATATTCAAGATCTCCACCCACCGGCAGGCCGCTGGCAAGGCGTGAGACGTTAAGGCCCATCGGCTTAATCAAGCGAGCTAGATATGTCGCCGTTGCTTCACCCTCGAGGTTGGGGTCGGTGGCCAGAATGACTTCGGTGATCTTTGAATCAGATAGTCGCGTCATTAATTCGCGGATACGTAACTGATCTGGACCAATGCCATCGATTGGGCTGATTGCGCCACCGAGCACGTGATACTTGCCGCGGAATTCACGAGTGCGCTCGATTGCGATGACATCTTTGCTCTCTTCTACAACACAGATCTGAGTTGGATCGCGACGTGGATCGCGGCAGATGCGGCACTCTGTTTCTTCCGAAACATTTCCACATTGCACACAGAACTTCACTCGCTCTTTTACTGTGCGGATCGCATCAACAAGAGCATGAGCTGATTCGCTCTCGCTCTGCAGAATATGGAATGCAATGCGCTGGGCCGACTTTGGTCCGATACCTGGAAGACGACCGAGAGCATCAATTAAATCTTGAATCGCACCTTCATACATTCCTGATGTCATGCGTTCTTATTCTTTTCGGAGATAACGGTTGCACCGAGTTCGGCTGCCAGTAATGCTGCACCAGTAAGTAATGTTTTATCTGTTGGCTCTTCATCTGTGCGCACTGCCCGTGCAACTGGGTTGCTGTTAGGATCAATGGAAGGATCAACAATTGCTTCG
The DNA here is from genome assembly GCA_041165585.1 of Actinomycetota bacterium. Lineage (GTDB taxonomy): Bacteria > Actinomycetota > Actinomycetes > Nanopelagicales > Nanopelagicaceae > Planktophila. The sequence goes on from JBEANF010000037.1 coordinate 8,318, forward strand.
ATCTTGCGATCTAGTCCTGTAACGTCGATAAATGCTTGGCGCAGTATTTCATCTGATTCAGAGCGAATGAAGGAATCTCGGGCACCAGCATTTGCTATTCCAATCGTGATTACTTTGTCATCAAGACCTAATACCTGTGCGCTAGCGCTCAGAAGCGACCAGGTTAAGCGGCGGCGCTTCTTTACATTTTCAATTACTTCAGGCCACATGCGGCGAAGTGCGCCTACATCTAGCCCTTCAACCGATGCAGCGGCTGCCTTCTTTACCTCGGTGATTACTTCTTTCGCAGTAATTTTCTGCTCAACTTTTTCTTCAACGGCTGAAGTCGCAACTGGTTCAGACTTTTTAGTTGGAGCAGGCGCACTCGTGGCCATTCCTTGTACGCGCTCTAGACGTTCTAGGCGCGCGAGCAATCCTGAGTCACTGGCATCGCCCATCGGCAACAACATGCGCCCGCAGATAAGTTCAAGAATCAAACGAGGCGCAGTCGCACCGCGCATCTGTGTTAAACCTTCTGCTGCAATATCGGCAGCGCGTGACAATGTCGCAGCGCCCAAGTTCTTGGCCTGCGCAACCATCCGCTCGAGTTGATCTTCTGGAATATCACGCAGAATTGAATTTGCACTTGTTGCAGCCAGCGCATCAACAATCATCAAATCGCGCAAGCGCTCAAGGAAATCACTGGCAAAGCGACGTGGATCATGGCCAGATTCGATCACGCGATCGACAGTTTTAAAGAGAGTTGCACCATCGCGGGCAGCAAGAGCTTCAACTGCATCATCAAGAAGTGCACCATCTGTAAATCCAAGTAGTTGAATGGCGATTTCATAGCTAACGCCATCTGCACCGGCACCTGCAAGAAGTTGACCCAAAATACTGAGAGCATCACGCACAGATCCACCGCTGGCACGAACCACAAGAGGAATCACACCTTTAGCAACTTTCACACCTTCTTGTGCGCAGATCTTCTCAAGGTGCTCACCCAAGATTCCTGGTGGAACAAGTCGGAATGGATAGTGGTGAGTACGTGAGCGAATTGTTGAGATTAATTTCTCTGGCTCAGTTGTTGCAAAGATAAAGATGACATGTGGAGGTGGCTCTTCAACAACTTTTAAAAGCGCATTGGCAGCACCTGGTCCCAGCTGGTGTGCTTCATCAATAATGTAAATCTTGTACTTACTTTGAACTGGTGCAAAGAATGCTTTATCGCGAAGATCGCGCGCATCATCTACCAATCCATGTGTTGCAGCATCTAACTCGATGACATCAAGTGATCCTGGACCATTTGCAACTAAATCTTTACATGATTGGCACTGCCCACATGGATTTGGTGTTGGGCCTTTTTCGCAGTTAAGTGAACGCGCCATAATGCGAGCGCTGGAAGTTTTTCCGCAACCACGGGGTCCGCTAAATAAATATGCGTGATGTGTGCGTCCTGATTCGAGTGCATTCGATAGCGGAACAGTGACATGCTCTTGTCCAATGACATCGGCAAAGACTGAGGGGCGGTACTTGCGATAGAGCGCTAGTGACATCATCTCCCCCTACTCGTCGTAAATATTTTTGGGACCCTCCGCGCACCCACCAGAGCACGCCTACCCTTGCTGTATTCCTACCCTGGGGGAGTTCAGCGCGGTAATGCCGCGCGGAGGATCTGGTGAAATCATAGTGAGTGCGGCGGTAGCCTTAGCACGCTCATTTGGAGGATTCGCATAGCGGCCGAGTGCGCACGCTTGGAAAGCGTGTAAAGGGCAACCTTTCGAGGGTTCAAATCCCTCATCCTCCGCTCGTTTCACTCGCTTCGACTGAATCTCTCATTAACGAATCGCTCATTAACGAGGAACCCCTGCCTTATCTACACATCACAAGCTGGGACATCCTCCGCCAGAAGGTTGATTGTGGATAACTAAATCGCGGGTCAAGCATTCTCGCCACGCTCCGTGGATGACTAATCTCCTGAAATCTAGATACCTAAT
>JBEANF010000038.1:0-14540 GCA_041165585.1 Actinomycetota bacterium
AATAAATAATCGCACTCTTGAATTCCAATAATGGAAGGCGCGAGCTCCGCCTGGATTTTTGCAGCCGCCTCCCCAAGTGAAATCGCCTTCTGGCCATGGGTGGCCGGGGGAATGGCCATTCCGTGCAGGATATTCCACGAGGTAATGCGCATAGCGAGCAGGCTAGTACCGTTGCCCCTTATGAGCGCGATCAATAGCCAGCCTTCGAGAATCGATCGGGCCAGCCACCTGCGCGAAAACCCTGCCACGCTGGAAACGCTTTGGGGGCAGGCGCAGATCCTGCAGATCGCGCAAGGTCGCTTGCGAGCAGATGGATACCTGAGCGCAGATCAGGTCGCAAATCTCATTGCAAGTGGAGAGTTTAAAGAAGGTTCACGATATTTCCTCGGCCTTGATGCAATGTCAGGGACACCGTACTTTGCATGGGATACCCAATGGCGCATCGCCCGTACTGATGATGAGATGAAAGTTGGATTTACAACCTTGCGCGAAGTTGGTGCAGATCTTTCAGATATTGATGTCGAACTTGCTCTTCACGCGGTTGCCTTAAGTAATTGGCACCGTGCACATCCATGCTGTTCAAAGTGTGGAGCGCAGACTCGCGTTGATTTAGGTGGAGCTGTTCGCATCTGTGATCTTGATAAGAGCCAACATCATCCACGTACAGATGGCGCAGTTATTGTTCTCGTGCGCGATAAAGATGATCGCATTCTCTTAGGTCACCAACCAGTGTGGCCCGAAGGTCGCTTCTCCTGTTTTGCTGGCTTTCTTGAACCGGGTGAGACTTTTGAACAGTGCGTTGCCCGCGAGGTCTTTGAAGAATCGGGCGTGGCTGTTCGCGAAGTTTCCTATCTCGGTTCACAACCGTGGCCATTTCCAGCCTCAGTCATGATTGCATTTGAGGCAGTGACAGATTTTCCAGAAACTGCTCGCCCTGATGGAAGTGAAATCACAGAAGTGAAGTGGTTTACCCGCGATCAAATTCGGGTAGAGGCAAAAGCTGGAACACTTCTATTACCGCCATCTATCTCGGTAGCACGCAAGATGATTGAACGATGGCTGGGTGAGAAGGCAGAAGGCGGTGAGACGTGGAGGTAACTCCAGATCTTCGCGCCGAAGAAATTCTTGCCGCACTCGATGATGACCAACGCGAGGTCGCACTAGCAACGCGCGGACCAGTCTGCGTAATCGCAGGTGCGGGAACTGGAAAAACTCGCGCGATTACCCATCGCATTGCCTATGCCGCAGCGATTGGAACGATGGATCCCACAAAAGTGCTGGCACTGACATTTACTGCACGCGCAGCAGGTGAAATGCGCACACGTCTTCGCTCACTTGGAGTTCCAACTGTTGCAGCTCGCACAGTTCACTCGGCGGCACTGAAGCAACTGATCTATTTCTGGCCCCAGGTTTTCGGTGGACGCACACCAGATTTGATGAATAGCAAGACCCCATTTCTGACTGAAGCTGTCAATCGCGCTGAATTAACAGGTGAAATTCGAGTGACTTCACGCGAAGTCATGCGCGATATTGCAACTGAGATTGAGTGGGCAAAGGTTTCACAAGTGGCACCGATTGATTATGTGGAGCAGGTTGCAGATCGTCAGGTGAAGCCACGCATCAAGCCCGAATTCATCGCATCAATCTATGTCGCCTATGAAAGCCTTAAGAAACAAGAACTAGCTATCGATTTTGAGGATGTTCTGCTTCTTACATCTGCGATGTTGGAAGAGGAGCACTCAGTACGTGAGCGAGTGCAGGATCAATATCGTTACTTCACTGTTGATGAGTACCAAGATATTTCGCCGATCCAGCAACGATTAATCAATGCTTGGTTAGGATCTCGCAAAGATATTTGTGTTGTGGGAGATCCAGCACAGACTATTTACTCATTTGCTGGTGCAACGCCGGTATTCCTTAATACCTTCACCCAACGTTTTCCAGAAGCACAGGTCATTCGCTTAAGTACTGGATATCGCTCAACACCAGAAATTACATTTGCAGCAAATGCGCTACTGCGCACCTCATCGATGGGGCAAGAACTCACCGCCAGTAACGACCATGGCCATCGCCCAAGCGTTGATGGTTATAAAGATGAGGCGGCAGAGATTGCTGGAATTCTCGCCCAGATCACCACGCTATTAAGCCAGGGAACTGCGCCACAAGAGATTGCAATTTTGGCTCGCACCAATAACCAACTCAAGGGTGTAGAGCGGGCGATGAATTCTCAAGGGTTGCCATATCAAGTACGTAGTAACGAGCGATTCTTCGAGCGCCAAGATGTTCGAGATTTTCTCAAACAGGTAAGACAAGCATCTGTTATTCCAGCTGAAGGGACAACCTGGCTTGATGAATTGCGCACGATTGCTCAACCATATTTAACAGGGGAGAGTATCGATGGCATTGCAGCCCTGCTCCATCTTGGCCGCGAACTCGATAGCGATGAAGGATTTACCCCAAAGACTTTGCGCGGTTTCTTGCGCGAAGTTGAGGATCGCGTTACACAGAACAATCCACCAACGATGCCAGTGATCACACTCGCAACCCTGCATGCTGCTAAAGGCCTGGAATGGGAGCGCGTATTTCTCATGGGATCTTCCGAGGGGATTCTTCCCTTGGAAAGTGGATCAACTGGAACTCCTGACTCAGTAATCGCAGAAGAACGTCGCCTCTTCTATGTTGGCATGACGCGGGCGAAGGTTGATCTTCACATTTCATATCGCGGCAACCCATCTCGTTTCTTAAGTGAAGCCGGGTTACTCACGAGTTCATAGATAGCGCTCTCACGCGGGCGAAATTAATTTACTTGCGCCGATTCAATGATGTGCTCTACCCTTACCCCTATGTCCGTACAGGGAGTATCAGCACAGGTAGCAGTAGCTGCCGCGATCTCCCATGCCCATTCACATCTAGCCACAGCTGCCGCTGCAAAGCGAACATCTTGGCCACGCGCATCAAAGCCAGCGTTTTATGCTGCTTTTTATGCCACAGCGGATGAGGCAACCGGAGGGATATTCGAGTAAATCGAAATAACCCAAACCAAGGGCCTCAAATCCGAAAAGGATTTAGAGGTCCTTTTTCTTTATCCTCAAAAGGGATGGGGAGATGAAGAAGCAAAGCAGCAAGATCCGAAGCACTAACCAGAACCGAATAAAGAGAGCCACACGAGCGAAAGAATAGAAAGAGGGTGAGAGCGATGACCGTTCTCTTCAGCGAACTGCAGTTACCAGGATGGGCCGAAACAGGCGACAAGATTGGCTTAGGCGATGTGACATTCACATACGACGACGCCAAGGCTTTCACCCTGCCCTGCCACACAGCCGACCCAGAGATGTTCTTCGCCGATGACGATGCTGTGATCGCACAGGCAAAGGCTCTCTGCGGAAGCTGTCCTGTTCGCAACGCATGTCTTGATGGCGCACTATCACGACAGGAACCTTGCGGAGTATGGGGCGGTCAACTCCTTGAAGATGGCGTCATCATCGAACGTCGTCGTCGTGTCGGACGTCCACCAAAGGTTAGTGCTGCGTAAAACTCAGAACTTTTACTGCGAAAGTTGTAATGGAAGTGAGAAGAGCACAATCGCTGCTGTAAGTGCCAGCAGTGAGACTGCCACGACCAAGGAAACTTTACTTCCACACCGTTGTGGCAATCCCCTGATGCCACTCGCCTGATCTTGCTCCATATCTTTGATCACGTTAATAAAGTGTGCGGCGCAACCAAAAAGCGCCCCAGTCGTCCACATCCATGGCGGAGGTATTTCTCCTGCCGACATCGCAATAAGTGATGGTAAGAGACCAAATGCAATTGCATAGGGCAGCGGAGAGAAAAGATTGAATTTGAAGTAGAGGTTGTAGGCAATCGCCCACCCGATCGTAAATAGAGAGAGGCCACCTGCTGTAAGCCCTAATGGCCCTGAAAGGTTTAGAAGTAATGCAATCGGAATAACGAGGGTGAGTGCACTTCTTAGAAATGGAATGGAGATCAAGCCGGCGACAAGTGGTTTCTTTAGACGCTGGTGTGCCAGATCATCCTTATAGTCGATGAGATCGTTGCTCCAGCCGACGATGAGTTGGCCTGAAAAGATAGCTAGAGCGATCAATACAGAAGATGCGAGAGGCCAATACAACTCAGCGATGAAAAAGCTTGCTAATGTCACTATGAGCGTTGGCCCAAAGTGTGATGCTTTGGCAAGCCCGATGATCGGGGATCTCATTCACACACTCTCTTCATTGAACTATCCCTTCAAAACACACACTAGATGCAATTCGAAAATCTATAAATTGCCTATCTACGTTGGCAACGCGCACAAAAGTGGGATGAGCGCGCTCCAAAGACTATCCGTTTAATTGGCGCACCACATCGTGGACACGGTTCATCTGTCCTGCCATAAGCAGCAAGAGATTGCTCAAAGAATCCACTTTCACCGTTGACGTTAATGTAGAGATCATCAAAGGAAGTTCCTCCTTGAGCAATTGCGTCGCGCATGACTTGGGTTGCGCAATCTACAACTACAGCGATCTTCTTGGCAGAAAGATCAGCTGTGCTGCTCTCTGGATGAACTTTGGCTAACCACAAAGCTTCATCGGCATAGATATTTCCGACACCCGACATAATCTCTTGATTAAGTAGCGCTGTCTTGATTCTCACATTGCGTTTCCTAAATTTCTGAATGGTGGCATCACGATCAAAGTCTGGATCAAACGGGTCGAGTGCAATATGAGATGCAGATGGTGGCACGCCATTGACTGGTTGCTCAATGGAGAGCCATCCAAAGGTGCGCTGGTCGTTAAAGACAAGCTCCATCTTACGCAATGATTTCTTGAGTAAAAATTGAGCCCGCACATGCTTTGCTCGTGGCTTATCTGGTTGATGAATGAGAAATTGCCCGCTCATTCCAAGGTGTGCCACCAATACATAGGGGCGATCAATTGTCAGCCACATGAACTTTCCGCGACGACCTGTTCCAGTGAATCTTGCTCCTGTTAATTCAGATAACGGTGCAATTGATTCATCCTTAAGAACGCGAGGATGGAGGTTGTGAACATCTGAGATTTTGTAGCCAGTAATCAGCGCATCTAAACCACGACGAATTGTTTCTACCTCGGGAAGCTCTGGCATTACTTGGAAGCCTTGCACTTCTCCGAGCAAAACTTCACGTTCTCCCAATCTCGTGCCCATTTTTTACGCCACTCAAAGGGACGTTGGCAGCGCTGGCAGATCTTCGGAGAGAATCCATTTTTGGTCTTTGCCTGCATAGTGCGAGTTTAATGGTTTGATTTCATTGCGCGCCTGTCAAAGGGAGTAGTTAAACTCAATGGATGAGGAAAGTGGCACTTCTCTTGATCACCGTGGTCACTCTCTCAGCGTGTGCTGCGCCAACCGAACTTGAAGCTTTTTCAGATGGTCGCTGCACGGCAACAGATAGCCAACTCATTGAAGATCACATTACTGGACAGATAAATGCTATGAGCAGTGATGATTGGGAGAAGGCCTATTCTTTTGCAGCCCCAGGATTTAGGGAATCTGTCAGTCTTGAAGAATTTACAGCTGTAATTATTCTTCAGTATCAAATGTTAATAAATAACCAGAAAGTTTCATTTGGTGACTGCGAAATTCTCAATAGCCAGATCACGCAAAAGGTAAGCGTTACAAGCGATAATCAGATTTTTGATCTGATTTACTCGCTATCGGTGATCGACGGAAAACTTGGTGTGGAGGCCGCTGTGACTAGCGTTGCGGCCACAAAGGTAAATACGTAGATTAAGAAAGAGGTGAAAGTTCAGGGAACCAGACAAGGGCCTCGTTGCGGAATGGACCTTCTGCCTCAAGCTGGCAGAAAATTCCAGTCGTTCCCATCGTTACGCGATGAATCAACACATACTCGGCAGGAAGATTGAGTTGGAAACCAATTCGCGCCGTTGGATTTCGCGGATCGCCAACGCGTGCGCTCTGATCACGTAACCAATCGCGTGAATACTTAAAGGTTGAAGTGCGAAGTGGTTCCACAAGTGGAACCAAAAATTCAAGAACCAACTGGGGATCAACATTTACCTCAGGCAGGATAAAGCCATCTTTTTTAAAACCGTCATAGAGTGCTTGGGCGTCGTCATCAAGTGCGTGCTTTAACAAGTTTTTGAATGGTTCGGGAAATCCGTTGGGCAGGCGATTACACGCGCCAAAGTCGAGAACTCCGACCCGACCATCTTCCAATAGACGGAAGTTTCCAGGGTGAGGATCTGCATGAAGCAAACCAGCGCGATCTGGACAGGTGAAGTGGAAGCGGGCAATGCGCATTCCGGCGGCGTTACGTTCTGCTTGAGTTCCGCTCTTGATGACTTGAGCAAGTGGCTTTCCATCGAGCCACTGACTGACAAGAACTTTAGGAGTAGCAGCAACTACTCGAGGAATTGCGATATCTGGATCATTTTCATAGGCGGCATAGCAGGCACGTTGCGCCTCAGCCTCGTAGAGATAATCGACTTCTTCGATAATGCGCGCACGTAGCTCTTCCATCAGAGGTTTCATGTCGATACCCGGAAGAACCAATCCGAATATCTTTGAGAAGCGTTGAATCTGATTGAGATCACTAATCAGCGCCTCAGCTGCACCTGGATATTGAATCTTTACTGCGACATTGGTGCCATCTTTCCAGATTGCGCGATGAACTTGGCCAATAGAAGCTGATGCTGTTGCTTGATCCTCAAAGGAGATGAAGTTATCGCGCCAATCCTCGCCTAACTCTTTTGTAAGAACCTTATGTACAACTTTGGCTGGTAGGGGCGGAGCAGAATCTTGTAACTTTGTAAGAGTTTCACGATATGGCTTTGCAAATTCCTCCGGTAATGCTGCCTCAAAGACACTAAGCGCTTGTCCGAACTTCATAGCGCCACCTTTAAGTTCTCCAAGAACTTTAAAGAGTTGCTCTGCAGTTTTCTCCTGAATATCGGCCAAGACAACCGATGAAGATTGGCCTACAAGTTGTTTCCCGATTCCCATCACACCACGGCCTGCAATTCCAACTGGAATTGAGACCATGCGGGCAGAGCGAGCAGTCGTAGTGCTCGGGATCTTTGTCTCTGCTGTCTTCTTGGCCACGCGCCAATCTTGGATGTATTTGAGCGATATCGCCATGTGAAAGCGCAAATTCGCCTTGCTCAATGATCCAACTCACATTCACCGCGAATACCAATCAGTCGAATTCACCCAGCGCACCTTCTCTACCGCCAATTGCACCCGCATGCAGGGTTACGATCTATCGGGATCGGCGCGCTGGAAGCCAGATTCAACGAATCTACTTCGACGAATGCTCCGGTGAGATCGCATACGTCTTGATCAATACGTTGCAAAATAACCGAAGCAATGAGTCCAGCGCAGTAGTGAGCTACAAAGACGGGAACTTCGTTCTCCAAGGATTTTCCACCGATGGCAAACTTCTCTCCAATTACATGTGCAAGAGATTGAGCACTTTCAGAATGCGAGTTGCGCAGTGTGATATCTCGGCAACGAATGCAAGGAGTTTTGCCAGGATTTACAAAGGGGCCAATCAATAACTTTCCACCATCAGGTGGTGAAACCACAAGATGCTCTTGCTCGGCTGCCATCCATTGTGAGATCAATTGTGAATCCACCGCCCCAACGTGCACCTTGATAAATCGCTCAGGTGGTTGCCCATCAAGCTCTTGCGCATTTTCATGGCTCTCAATTGGAAAGAGTGATAATTCTTTCCCCAAATCTTCTATCCTTTGTTTAAATGAAAGTCCGACATCAGTTGATCGAATAAACCCTGCAGTTAAATCCGAATCGATAATCTGTGGAACCTGTGATCGCGTTCCTAAAGCAAAGTTGGTGTATGTCACGCCACTAGATAAGAGAATTCCATAAAGTAAAGTCGCAATACGATTGCTTCCATAAATTTCTACACGCGCATTTTGCCGTGCATTGATGATTGCAGCACCTGAATCGTGTACACCATCGAGCAATCGAGTAATTGAAAGTTCTGGGATAACGCGATTATGTAATAGAGCAATTGATGCATCAGGCAATATGTCACGACGTTTATGTTGTGCCACAGATTGATAACGTGTTGTCACAGCCAATACCGAAGGAGTAGTTTCAAGAAATTCATGTTCCTCTAAATTCCACAGTAGTTCACGCACTTGCTCAGCATTCATTCCAGTCTCTGCCACAAGATCGCAGTCTGGCCAGAAGTTGGCACTGAGAATCTCAAGTGCTCTGACATAACCCTTCTCCGGTATTGCAAAGGAAGATCGCGCAGTTCCACATCGCAATCCGACAGGCGTGCGATAGATATTGATGCCCTCTTTAAGGCGAAGATGGGTGGCTATTGGATTCGATTGCGCTGTTGCCGGAGTAGTTGCCGGAGTACTTGCCGGATTGCTCGCTCTCTTAGTTTTCGTAGTTGTCATAGGCGGCAGGGTTGCACTGCAGGAGCGCGACCAGCGCTTGCAATCCACAGGCGGTAAATAGAATTCACCCCGCATAAGCATCTGCCTATACGGGGTGAATCTTTAAGCTATGTACTCACCAATTCCAGCTGATGAAAGCCTGACTATGGCTAGTAGTTATGGTGCAGGTGATTCGAGTTAACGAATAATTACTGCGCCTTACCGAGAATACGGTTGACCGTTGTTCCGCATACTGGGCACTTGCCCTTTGCCATGCGGCGGCCTGAATCCGAGATATGAACCTTGCCCTCGAAGTCACGCTTCTCTTTGCACTTTACGCAGTAAGCGTCACCCTTGTAAGCCTCGTTAGTCTCTGCCATTTTCTGCCTCCTATCGACGTATGCGCTAGGAGCGCACTCGTTCAGGCTTGACGATACTCCCGCGCACGCTCAAAGTGGTCTCAATCGGGGGAGTTTTTCCCCAGTTTCTCGGTTGATTTCTCAGTTGATTTCTCAGTTGCCTTCTCAAAAAAGGGGGATCGGCTCTCAGCCCAGCCTCTTGAGTTCAACAGGAGCGGCTAAGGCTCTCTCGGCTGCTTCATAGCCATCGAGATAGGCGCTCGCCAGCTCGCCATCGGGGAATCGGGCCAAGATCTCAGTGAACTCTTCGCCATGATCGCTATGGGCTAGATGGATCGCCTCATGGAATAGGACGTAATCCAGGGCGTATTCAGGGGCAAGTTGGAGTCGATCTGAGATACGGATCGTCCGGTCGACGCTGGTGCACGAGCCCCAGCGCTCGCGCATCGAGCGCCAGGCGACGCTGACAGGGCGGGCGGTGATTTCCGGGGCCCACTGGGTCAGAAGTTGGTCGATTCGCTCGGCTAAGAGGCTCTCGGAGGGTGTCTTAGCCGCCTCCGCGCTGCGGATCTTGGCAATCATCTCCGGAACCATCGCCCGCTCATCGGCCTTGGTCATGCTGGCAGGGATCGAAATCACGATTCGACCGCCTTGGCGATAGGCCGAGAGGTTTCGTTTGCGTCTTTTGGAGCGGATCACGATGATCTCGCCCTCATCTATTCCGGGCAGGGTTAATTCTGCAGGTTCGCCGCCACCGTCATCTGGTGAATTCTTGGTCACAGGAGAAAAGTACTCGCACCATCTGTCAAAGAGCTCGAAAGGCATGCAACCTCAAGTACGTGTTGAGGTTTTGGGGCGAAAAATTATTTCTCCATAGTAAAAAAACCAACTCGTGTCAACGCGATATGCATTTGATTTGCGCGCTCATCCGTCGTACTTTTCGCATACGAAGTCCTCGGATAACAGTTTGATATCTGCAAGGGGAAGGCAGATATTAAATATGCGCCCGGGGACTTCGCTTTTCATTTCCTGCCCTGCTGGTCCGTGAGTGCTACGAAAATTGAGGCAAAGGCTAAGAGAATTTACAAAAGTCCCGAGAGATCATCGGGAATCTCTGTCGATGAGATAAATGCCGATGGATCCTTTAAGTCTTCAGATGTCGGCAAAATTCCAGCCCAAATTCCATCACGCTTTTCTATAGATTGCTCTTCTCGAATTTTCTTCCAGAAGGCGCTTGCTTCACGAGTAAGTCGTGGAGAAACTTCTAGTCCAAGTAGAGTTGCAAAGAGTTGTTGTGCTGGTGTTGATGCTGCACGACGTCGACGTTGCGTTTCACGCAATTGTTCAATGTTTGGAATGCGATCACCTGCTGCAGTTGTGACAACATCGTCAGACCAGCCATCGATTAGAGCAAGAACAGTCTCTAACTTTGCGAGAGCGGCCTTCTGTTGCGGTGATTCTTCAGGGGAAAAGATGCCGTTGTTTAGCTCAATATTGAGATTGAGTTGATTATTCATTGGCTGGCTTGGATCAAAGTTATTCATCGCCTCTTCGGCTTGGCGTTGAATAGCCTCCAAATCAATCCGAATTCCACGTCCATATTCGGTGATCGTGCTTTGAATGTATGAGACAAGCCATGGGTTATGGGCAAATAATCGCGCGACGGCGCTCTCGCGCAGGGCATGGAAGATAAAGACTTCTGATTGCGGGATTTCAAGATCGGCAGACCAGGCCGCAATATTTTCAGGGATCAACACTGGGCGTGCGGGATCCAAGGTGGGAAGACCTGCATCATGGGCGCCAGTAACTGAAGTGGCAAGTGAACCCACGGATTGTCCCAGCTGAGTTGCAACCATCGATGCGATAAATGTGCGCAGCAATCCGCCGATGGCATCAAGTGGCACAGGGTTTTCTGGACCCTGCTCTTTACTTGCCTGCGCTAATAGATCTGTCATCGCTTCTAATAAGCCTTGCGCCAACGGTGCTATATCGCGATGCCATCCAGCGATAGTCAGATCTACCCAATCTGCGCGATTAATGGCAGAGGCATGAGTTGGCGATAACGCGGTGGGAAATGTTGTGGCTTCATTTAGCCAAATCTCCGAAATTTCATAGGCACTTGCAACAACGCCTTGATCACGGACACTCAATGGTGCAACACCATGGGCTGCGACAAATTTCTTTGCAGTCTCGCGCACTGTTGCTAGTGGAAGTGGATCAGAGCCGGCACCTTGTGGACCTAGGCCGAAGCTTGCCATTCCTGGCATACTCGAAAGCATCGCCGTAAGATTTTCGGGAGACATAAATTGCATCTGATTCATGTTCTCCATGGGAATTCCTAATTTTTCAAATTGCTCACGCATCTGCTCTTGAATTGCACGCAGCATTTCGTTGAAATCTTCTGGTCCTTGAAAATCACCAGAGCCGTCTTGGCTTCCATCATCGGGACCATTAGGGCCGTTGGGAGGCGTGAATCCAAAAGGTGTCATCTTTGAACCAACTCCCTTCATCATTCTCTCGCTGTCGTGCTTCCTACACTGTCGTGCTTCCTACACTGTCGTGACTTTCTAGCAGTCGTGACTTTCTAGCAGTCGTGATGCTCATGCGGTCGCACTCGATTCATGACTTGATGTAGTAGTAGAACACGAAAAACCAGCGAATTCTTCCCAAAATCTGCACTGAAATTTTTAACTACGTCATAGAGACCAATCAGCCAGCACCCGAAGTGAGCGCGAGGGAGATTGCGGCTAGGCTAGACCTATGTCTAATGCATTCCTTGCACTGATTTGGTGGGTCGTTCCCGCAGCCGGGCTGATTGGGGCGCTGGGATATGTCCTCTGGGTGACTCAATTTAAGGATAAGTACGAGACCGAGACCACTCGTTCGGTAACCCAGTTCCAGAAATTTCAAGGTGCATTTCGTGAAGCAGAGACTGTCACCTTTGGTGACGATACAACCAATGAGAAGAGATCACAGAATTCTGAAGGCCGAGATAAGTAAGTCTCGTGTTGCGTTTTTCTAGACTGCCGCGTTTTGCCGTAACTGTTATTACCCTCTTTTTTGCCGCAGCTTTTCTCTCACCACTTCAGTATGTAGCGATTGCACCGGGAAATCCTCAAGGTATTTATCCAGAGATCGTCTCACTGCCAAAGAAGAGCAATGCAAAGAGTTATCCCATTGATGGTCAGTTCTATCTCTTAACAATTCGTATCACCGCACCTGGTGCATATGTCCCAGGAGTGGAGATGCTCTATCGTTGGGCTCGTACTGATCAGGTAGTTCTTCCAACAAGTGTGATCTATCCACCAGGAGTTACCTTCGAAGAAGAAGAGAAGCAATCGCAAGAAGAGATGAAGGGTTCGCAAGATTACGCGCGAACGGTTGCACTTGATTATTTGGTGCGCACTTATCCAGATCGCGGATATGAAAAACTTGTACCAAAAGATATTTCAATCGCAGTCAAGAAAACTGGCGGACCAAGTGGTGGAATGATCTTCACATTAGCGATTATTGAATTACTGACAAAAGAGAATTTCCTCAAGGGTCGATCGATCGCTGGAACTGGCACCATTGAAAAAGATGGAAAGATTGGGCCTATCGGAGGCATCGAAGAGAAGATTGTGGCGGCTAAGCGTGCTGGCGCAGATCTCTTCCTGGCGCCAGTGGAAAATTGCGCAGAACTTTCGTCTATTCCGGAAGGAATCACAGTGGCGGCAGTTGCCACCATCGACGAGGCGGTGGCCACCTTGAGTTCGAAGAGTCCTAAGGGTTGCGATAGTTTAGGATCATGAATCAACTGCGCAAACCGCTCAATATCACAATCGCCATCCTCGTAGCTCTCGGCGCCCTAATCGTCGGATCGAGTGGCTTTTATATCGATTGGCTCTGGTTTAAATCCGTTGGATTTACCTCAGTCTGGAGCACAGTTCTTACTACCAAGATCACACTCTTTGTAGTAGTTGGTCTAATCACCTCTCTTTTCATCAGCGCAAATATCTATATCGCACACCGCAAGCGCCCACTCTATGTTCCAATGACTATCGAGGCAGATAACCTCGAGCGTTACCGCGCACAGATCGAACCGATCCGTCGCTGGATCTTCCTCGGCATTGCAGCAGCGCTGATCTACTTTGGTGGAAGTTCTGGATCTGTTTTCTGGTCAACATGGTTGCAATTTAAAAATGCAACTCCGTTTGGTCAGACCGATCCACAGTTTGGTTTAGATATCTCTTTCTTCGCCTTTAAGTTGCCGTTCTATCAGGCGCTGATTAGCTGGGGAATTTCACTTGCAATCATTTCACTCATTGCCGCAGTTGCAGTGCACTATCTCTATGGTGGAATTCGCCCACAGGCTGCATCTGAGCGCACAACAACTGCAGCTCGAGTTCAAATCTCAATTCTTCTTGGCTTCCTTGTTCTACTTAAGGCAGTTGCGTATTGGTATGACCGATATGCACTTGCTCTAAAAGAGAACCGTTTGATTACCGGTATGACATATACCGATGTCAACGCACTTCTTCCAGCAAAGGCAATTCTCTCTGCTATTGCCATCGTCTGTGCACTTCTCTTCTTTGCAAATATCTTCCGTCGTTCATGGCTCTTGCCAACTGCCGGAACTGCGCTACTTGTAATTTCTTCAGTACTAATCGCTGGCGTCTATCCAGCTGCGATTCAGCAGTTCACGGTTAAGCCATCAGAATCGTCGAAGGAAGCACCATTTATTCAGCGCAATATCGACTCAACTCGCGCCGCATACGGAATTGATGGCGTAGAGATGAAAGATTACGATGCAACGCTGACTACAAATGCCGGACAGCTTGCAAATGATGCAGCAACAATCTCAAATATCCGCTTGATGGATCCGAATGTGCTCTCTGCAACATTCCGCCAACTCCAGCAGATTAAGCCTTATTACACATTCCCTGAATCTCTCGACGTTGATCGCTACACAGTCAATGGAGTCTCTCGCGACACCATCGTTGCTGTGCGCGAACTCAATATCGAAGGAAACCCAAGCCGTAACTGGATCAACGACCACCTTGTCTACACACACGGTTTTGGATTTGTAGCTGCCTTTGGTAATTCACGCGATGTTGATGGAAAGCCAACATTTGCTGTCGGAGATCTCCCATCGACAAAGGGTCTTGGCGATTTTGAGCCACGTATCTACTTTGGCGAGAACGTCCCTGATTACTCAATTATTGGTGGAGTTAAGACTGATAACCCAGTCGAATTCGACTACCCAGATGACAACTCACCTAACGGTCAAAAGAATGTGACTTACTCAGGTGAGGGTGGTGTTCCTGTAGGAAGCACACTCAATAAGTTGCTCTTTGCCATCAAGTATCAAGAACAGCGAATCTTGCTCTCAAGCTTGATCAATAAAGATTCTAAAATCCTATTCGAGCGTAATCCTCGTGATCGCGTAGCAAAGGTTGCTCCATGGTTGACTCTTGATGGAGATCCATATCCAGCAATTGTTGACGGTCGCATTCAATGGATTATTGATGGCTACACAACAAGTGCGAGCTACCCATATTCACAATCAACAACACTCTCTGCTGCGACAACTGATGCGTTGACTACTAATTCAGCGGCAGTAACAGCCCAGGCAAATAGAAATGTGAATTACATCCGCAACTCAGTCAAGGCAACAGTTGATGCCTATGACGGAACTGTGACCTTGTACCAGTGGGATGAGAAGGATCCAGTCCTTGCTACATGGATGAAGGCTTTCCCAGGCTCTGTAACTCCAAAGAGCAAGATGTCTGCC
>JBEANF010000039.1:0-6983 GCA_041165585.1 Actinomycetota bacterium
CCGATTCGTTATCAATGATGATGAGATTGAGTCCACATTGTTTTGCGATACCATCAAGGATGTAGCGATCTGTGGGGAAATTTGCGGCATCTGTGATGATGGTTTTTCTGCCAGGGCGTGCATGAATGGCAGCAAGAGCTAGCTGATAAAAATTGACCGAAGTGGTATCACAAACCAAGACTTGGCCAGGACCTGCACCCAAGGTCGCCCGTCCGAGTAGATCTCCTGTTGGTTGTGCTTCATCAACCCAGTGGCTCCACCCAGTAACAACTTCGCGTCCCCATTCATTGGTCATGAAGTCGTTGACGGCAGTTACTGTAGAAAGAGGAAGACGCCCGAGTGAATTTCCATCTAGATAACACATATCTGGATCAGAGATCATGAAGAGTGATTTGAATCCCTTAAGAGGATCTTTCTCATCAAGCGCTAGTGCATATTCGCGGTCTGTAACCATCATGGTGCAAAGGTACGCTTCTCCATTATGGCGCGCAATCTTGTCAATCTTGAAGGTGTAAGCAAAGCCTTTGATATCCGCCCATTACTCACAAAAGTCTCTATCGGTGTCTCTGAGGGCGATCGCATCGGAATTGTTGGTCGAAATGGAGCCGGCAAGAGCACCTTGATGAAAATTATTGCTGGTGTTGAGTTTGCCGATGAAGGTCGTGTCACCCAGGGAAATTCCGTCCGAGTCGGAATGCTTTCTCAAGTTGATGTTGCAGATAAGAATGCAACTGTCGGAGATATTGTTATTGGAGATCGGGCAAAACACGAGTGGGCAAGTGACCCAAAAATCCGAGAAGTTTTTATAGGACTTTTCGGAGGATTTGACGATCACCTATTTGAGAGAGTTTTTCTGAATCTCTCAGGAGGTGAGAAACGTCGTGTTGGCTTAGCCAAGCTACTTATCGCTGATCTTGATTTAATCATGCTCGATGAACCAACTAACCATCTTGATGTAGAGGGCGTTGATTGGTTAGCGCGTCACCTCAATGCAAGAAAAGACTTGGCAATACTCGTTGTGACTCACGATCGATGGTTCTTGGATGCAGTCACAGATCGAACATGGGAAGTTGTTGGAGGCGGTTTGGAAGAGTATGACGGAGGCTATTCAGCATTTGTTTTGGCAAAAGCTGAACGTGCGCGACAGTCCAGTGCTATGGATGCTCGAAGAAATGCCTTGATAAGAAAAGAGTTGGCTTGGTTACGTCGCGGAGCCCCAGCGCGAACGACAAAGCCAAAGTTTCGCGTTGATGCAGCCAATGAATTGATCAGTGCAGAGCCTGCACCAAGGGATCAAAGTGAGTTGTTGAAATTTGCACTCAATCGATTGGGTCGGACTGTTCTTGAATATCAACATGCCAAGATTAGCGCGGGAGATAAAGAGCTAATCCATGAATTAACCTGGAATATAGGTCCCGGTGATCGTTTTGGAATTGTCGGTATTAACGGAGCTGGAAAAACCACCCTTATGCGCACAATGGCAGCAGAGCTTGAGGTCGCTGCCGGCAAACTAGTTACTGGCATAACTGTAAAAGTTGCATTTCTAACGCAACATCTAGATGAATTAGATCCATCCTGGCGCGTACTTGAAGCCGTTGAAAAAGTGGCAAACCATATTGAAATTGGTAAGGGGCGCACCCTTTCTGCCTCTCAACTCTGCGAGAGATTGGGATTTGATCGTGACGGTCAATGGACTCCAGTAGGCGATCTATCTGGGGGCGAAAAACGACGATTGCAATTAACTCGCTTACTTATGGATTCGCCGAATGTTCTATTACTAGATGAACCAACAAACGATTTTGACATTGAGACGCTAACTGAGCTCGAGGATTTGCTAGATAGTTTTGGTGGAACTCTGATCGTCATTTCACACGACAGATATTTCTTAGAGCGTGTTTGTGATCGCTTCGTAGGATTATTCGGCGATGGAAAGTTACGTGATCTTCCTCGAGGTGTCGATCAATATCTGGAAGACCGAGCACGATCAATCTCTGAATCAACGAATATGAGTCAGAAGAGAGTCTCATCTGCAGCCGAGAAGCGGCAATTAAAGAAAGATCTCACCAGGATTGAGCGGCAGATTGAGAAAGCACGCGAAAAAATCGCAGCCCTAAAGAGTGAGGAAGAAGCAGCTTCCTTTGATGCTGCCCGGTTGATTGAGATTGCATCTGAACTCGCAGCAACTCAAGCAGACTTGGCTGCACGAGAAGAAGAGTGGCTAGCAATTACCCTGGCACTTGAGGGTGAGGATTAAAGTATGCAGATGCAGCATCGGCGTCTTGATTTCCTGGCAGCTCTCTCTGGCTTAATGATTGCTCTGCAGGCGCGTGCCAATGGTGAACTTTCACACCGTTTAGATAATGGGTTACAGGCAGCCTTGGTCTCATTTGGATCAGGCTTAATTATCATTGCGGTAATCGCGCTATTTAATCCATCGATAAAACACGGTGTGCGCACCTTGCGCTCTGCAGTAAGTGCAAAAGAGATACCAACCTGGACTCTCTTCGCCGGAATGCTAGGTGGAAGTTTTGTGGCAGTGCAGACACAGATTGTTCCACTGATTGGTGTTGCAATCTACTCAGTTGCTTCTATTGCAGGGCAGAGTGCTGTCTCGCTGATTGTCGATCGCATTGGATTAACCGGTGGAGGCAAGAAACACATCACGCCGCGTCGAGTTGCCGCAGCTCTCATCACAGTCTTTGCCGTGTTTATCTCAGTTGCAGATCGACTAGAAGGGCGCGACCTTTCAATTGTGGCGGTACTTTTGGGTGTCGTGGCGGGCACTATCGTCGGAGTTCAGCGCGCACTCAATGGCCAGATCAACGAGCATTCTCAGCAAAGTTTTACAACATCACTACTCAATTTTGCGATGGGAACAACTTTTCTGCTCATTCTTCTAATCTTCGCCATCGCAATTGGTGGGATGGAGCTCTCGCCCCTACCTGCAGGTCCATGGTGGATTTACACCGGTGGAGCTATTGGGGTTATTTATATCGCCTTCACTTCTACAATTGTTCAGCATCTTGGAGTGTTGACATTTACTCTTATTAGCGTTGGCGGCCAACTTGTTGGATCGTTATTGATTGATCTCTTCTCACCCACAGAAGGCGTTCAGATTAGCGTTTACCTTGTGATGGGAATTGTGCTTACTTATCTCGGAGTACTTGTCGGTGGCGCACGAAATTCACAGCTAAAGAGAGCAGCCACAAAGTAATAAAGACCCAACCGATTGTGACCGCAGAAGTCTTGACCCAAGGAAGCGATGCTGCGTAATAGCCAGACATTGTGATTCCAACGCCCCAAATCAATGCCCCGAGTGAATTGGCTAGAAGAAATTTGTAGTAATTCATTTTGGTAGTGCCAGCAATCGGTGGAACGAAGGTGCGCACCCATGGAATAAATCGAGATCCAACAACTGCCCAAAATCCGTACTTCTCATAGTAAATCTCAGATTTTTTGATCATCTTTTGAATTCGGGCAGATTTTCGGCGTTCTAGATAAGGCCGACCGATCACTCGTCCAAATGCAAAGCCGACTTGATCGCCAAAGAAGGCGGCAGAGAAGACGACGATAGCCAGAATGGCTGGGTTGATATTGCCATGCGTTGACGCCACGATGCCGGCGGCAAAGAGTAATGAATCTCCCGGCAGGAAGAATCCAAGTAGGACGCCTGTTTCAACAAAGATAATTACGCCAACAGTAAGATAGAAAATAAATGGTGCTAGATTTTCAAAGTTATCGACAAAGAATTTTGTTAGGTCGCTCATACACTCATCTTTACGGCAGTAGCAACTTTAGTTACTACTTGTGGATCAAAGACGCTCGGGACAATAAATGAGGCGTTAAGTTGAGATTGCGAAACGCAATCGGCAATCGCATTGGCAGCTGCAACAAGAAGGTCGTCGGTAATTTTGTGAGCTTGAGCATCAAGTAGGCCACGGAAAATTCCTGGAAAGGCAAGGACGTTGTTGATCTGATTTGGTTGGTCGCTTCGCCCTGTTGCAACAACAGCTGCATATTTGCGCGCAATGACTGGATCAACTTCTGGATCTGGGTTGGCCAAGGCAAAGACAATTGACTTCTCTGCCATAGAAGCGATGTCGGCTTCAGATAGAACATTGGGTGCGCTCACACCAATAAATACATCAGCCCCTGCCATGGCTTCATGAATCTCTCCAGCAAAGTTGGTTGGGTTGGAGTGATCAATAAACCACGCACGCATCGGATCTTCTCGATCTCGTGAGTTATTAATCGCGCCGTCTATATCAAAGGCGATGATATTTTTCGCACCGCTCTTAACTAATAATCGAGCGATTGCAGTCCCGGCAGCCCCTGCCCCACTCATCACGATTTTTACGGAAGAGATATCTTTCTTAACAAGCTTCAATGAATTCTTGAGCGCTGCTAGTACGACAATTGCAGTTCCATGTTGATCATCATGAAAGACAGGGATATCGAGCAACTGACGAAGTCGAGCTTCAATCTCAAAGCAACGCGGTGCAGAGATATCTTCTAGATTGATTCCACCATAGACCGGTGCAATGAGTTGTACTGTGCGAACAATCTCATCGACATCTTGAGTATCAAGGCAGACTGGCCAAGCATCAACGTCGGCAAATCGCTTAAAGAGTGCGGCTTTTCCCTCCATCACAGGGAGAGCGGCGGCGGGACCAATATTTCCGAGTCCAAGGACTGCAGAGCCATCGGTAACAACTGCAACGGTATTGCGCTTCATGGTCAATCTGCGCACATTTGATGGATCTTCCACAATTGCTTGGCTGATGCGCGCAACCCCTGGTGTGTATGCGCGTGAGAGATCGTCACGAGTTTTCAATGGAACTTTCGAGGCAATCTCAATCTTTCCACCAAGATGGAGCAAGAAGGTGCGATCTGAAACCTTGCGAACAACTAATCCGGCAATCGTGTTCAGTGAATGTGTGATGTCGTCAGCATGATCTGCATTGACAGTATCGCAGGTAACGTCAATTACTACTTTATCCAAGAGCGACTCAACAACATCAAGTGCGGTAATTGTTGCCCCGGCTACAGAGAGTGCTGAAGTAATGAGTGCTACCGGTTGAAGATCTGGAGATCCTTCAACACGAATAGTGATGCCATACCCTGGTGAGGTAGATGCCATTTAGACGACTCCGTAGAGTCGATCGCCTGCATCTCCGAGTCCAGGAACGATGTACCCATGCTCATTAAGTTTTTCATCGAGCGCACCAGTAACCAAATTAATTGGCACTCCGGAATCCTTAAAGGCGTTCTCAAGTACTGCAATTCCCTCAGGTGCAGACAAGATGCAAATTGCAGTGATCTCTGTTGCTCCACGTTCAATTAAGAAGTTAATTGCAGCAACAAGAGTGCCGCCGGTTGCAAGCATTGGATCGAGCACAAAGCATTGACGACCAGATAAGTTTTCGGGAAGACGGTTTGCATATGTGCTTGCTTGCAGAGTCTTCTCGTCACGAACCATTCCAAGGAATCCGATCTCTGCCGTTGGGATGAGACGACTCATTCCTTCAAGCATTCCTAAGCCCGCACGCAAAATTGGGACAACAACTGGGCGAGGATCGGCCAATGTCACTCCGGTTGTTGGTTGAACGGGTGTGACGATATCGACCGACTTCACACGCACATCACGTGTTGCCTCATAGGCGAGCAAGGTCACGAGCTCTTCAACCAGATGTCTAAATGTTGGAGAATCCGTATTCTGGTCGCGCAGAACAGTTAATTTATGGGAAATCAGCGGGTGGTCGGCAACGTGGACTTTCATATCCCATACCTTACCGCCCTTTCATTCCACCCCAATGAGTGGGAATATGAGCAACGTGACACAGGATCAGGTAGACGAGCCGCTTATCAACGATATTGATATCGCCGTTGCCGCATGGCACGAAGATGGACGGTGGTCACTAGCTCAGCTACCGGATGCGCAAGATTTGCCAGCGATAATTGACCGCTTGAAGTCGCAACAGACCAACGGTGGGGCACTAGCGCTTCTTGCAATTGATGAGGAGTTTTTCATCATCATCCGAGTGCTCGGTTCACATATCAAATTATTTTTAAGCGATATTTCTTGCGCTCTTGATTATGACATTGCCGCAGAGCTGATTGAAATCTGTGATCTTGATATGCCTGAAGATGACGATGAGACTTTTCCTGCTGGTGATCTCGATATTGTCTCTGACCTAGGCGTTCATCGAATGGAGCTATCAACTCTATGTGATGATCCAGATCTCTTCCCGGATGAACAGCTAGAGGCGATTGCTAATCGATTAGGATTTGGCGAAGAGTTCGCACAATTACTGGAGTTATAAAATTCTCAACTACCACGACTTAATGGGAGATGCGCTTGCGATCGCTCAACGTGCAGTAAGCACAGGAGATGTACCGGTCGGTGCCATTGTTGTAAATGCAGATGGCATCGTCGTTGGTACAGGATTTAATGAGCGCGAAGCGAATAACGATCCAACAGCACATGCTGAAATTGTTGCAATCCGTAACGCCGCTACGCGGCTACAGAAATCACGTCTAGATGGATGCACACTAATTGTCACACTTGAGCCGTGTGCCATGTGCGCTGGCGCAATCGCACAATCTCGTATTAGCCAGGTTGTTTTTGGCGCATGGGATGAGAAAGCCGGCGCGGTTGGATCTGTATGGGATGTGCTGCGCGATCCCCGTTCCATATTTAAGGTAGAAGTAACCTCAGGAATTCGCGAGAGTGAGTGCGCCGCCTTGCTAAAGGAGTTCTTCTCAGACAAGTAATTCGTAGGAAGGATTCAAAATCGTGAGCATTCCTTCCTCCTCGCCCACCATTCCTTCTGCACGAATTTGCGAACCGACTTCAAGGCCAGCAATCTCTCGACGACCGAGGAATTGCAGGGTGACTCCGCCGGTTTGATCCCACACCTCGACCTGAAGATATGGCGCAGAGCCACGCGGAGCGCTCTTAATTGAAGTCACCTGGCCTTGGA
>JBEANF010000040.1:0-5297 GCA_041165585.1 Actinomycetota bacterium
TAATTATTCTCGCCGATTTTCAAGGTGATGTAGCCACTAAGACCACTGCAGAGTTAGCAACGGTAGGCGCTCGCATGGGCTCAGTCTGCGCAGTAGTTTTAGCACCATCTGGAAAAGGTGCTGCCCTTGCCGCAACGCTGACGCAGGGTCCAATTTCAACAATCGCAATCGTTGAGTCAGATGATTTTGCAAAGCATGGTGTGGCTGCCGCAGCTGATGCACTTGCAGAAGTAGCTAAGGCAAAGAGCGCCGATGTCGTCTTGGTTGCATCTCATGCATTTGGAAAAGAGGTTGCGGCGCGCGTTTCTATCGCCCTGGAATCTGGAATCATCACAGATGCAGTCGATGTTGCAGCCGATAAAGTTGCAACACAGCTTGTCTTTGGTGGCTCTACCACAGTGCATTCAACGGTTTCGCACGGAAGCTCTGTCATTACCTTGCGCCCTAACTCAGTTGAGCCAGATATGACTCCAGCAAGTGCATCGACTGAAACAATTTCAGTAACTATTTCAGATGCAGCGAAAAAATCTTCGATCTCATCATCACAGCCACCTATCAAAGGTGGACGTCCCGAACTTACCGAAGCATCAATTGTTGTCTCAGGCGGTCGTGGCACTAATGGAGACTTTGCAGCTGTCGAAGGTTTTGCTGACACCTTGGGTGCAGCAGTTGGAGCATCACGCGCTGCAACAGATGCTGGTTGGTATCCACATTCACACCAGGTCGGTCAGACTGGAAAGACAGTCAGCCCACAGCTCTACGTTGCCTGCGGAATCTCTGGTGCAATCCAACACCGTGCAGGTATGCAGACCTCCAAGACAATTGTTGTCGTCAATAAAGATCCCGAAGCGCCACTCTTTGAAATCTGCGATTTCGGAGTTGTCGGCGATCTCTTCGCCGTTCTGCCTCAGGCAACGACGGCAGTTGCAGCACAAAAGTCATAATCTGCGCTCTGGCCTAGACTTAGGGCCATGAGCATCTATCTCGATCATGCGGCGACAACGCCGATGATTGAGCCTGCCATCGCAGCAATGGAGCGTTCGCTTCGAAAAATTGGTAACCCTTCAAGTCTTCATACCGACGGTCGATCGACTCGTAAAGATGTAGAGGAAGCACGGGAAGTAATCGCCAAAGCCATTGGATGCCAACCTAGCGAAGTCATCTTCACCGGTTCTGGGACAGAAGCCAATAACGCAGCGATAAAAGGTCTCTTCTGGGCTGCCCCCAATAAAAATGTAATAGTTGTTAGCGCTATAGAGCACCACGCCGTACTCGATCCAGCACATTGGTTGGTCGAACATGAAAATGCAGAGTTAATTGAAATTCCAGTCACCTCAGATGGAGTTATTGATTGCGAATTTCTCAGCGCTCTTGTTGCCGCACGCGGTAACGAAATCGCGCTGATATCTGTGATGGCCGCCAATAACGAAACCGGAGTCATCCAACCTTTACCTAAAGTGGTGGAGATTGCTGGCCAGATTCCGGTGCATAGCGATGCGGTGCAGAGCTTTACCAAAGTGGCCTTGAATTATTCAGAGCTTGGCCTCTTTGCCATGACGATCAGTGCACATAAAGTTGGTGGACCACTTGGTATCGGTGCCCTGATTCTGCGCCGGGCATTTGAGATGCCTGCGCTTTTACATGGTGGGGGACAAGAGCGCGAAATTCGCAGCGGAACACTGAATGCTCCATCAATTGTGGCATTTGCAACAGCCGTTTCCGAAAATATTTATGATGCCGTGAAGGTGCAGGCTCTGCGTGAAAAATTTGAGGAAGGTATTGCAAAGGTTGCACCAGATGCCATCATCAATGGCGCAGGTGCGCCTCGACTTCCGGGAATATCGAATATCACCTTCCCTGGTACTCAGGCAGATTTCTTATTGCTGCTGATGGATGGCAAGTCGATCTCATGTTCAACCGGCGCCGCCTGTACAGCAGGTGTACATCGTCCAAGCCATGTATTAATGGCGATGGGCCATGATGAGATTGGTGCAACATCCTCGCTACGTTTCTCACTCGGTGCAACGACAACGCAGAGCGATATTGAATACGCATTAAGTGTGATCCCTGAGGTGGTTGCAATGGCTAAGGCGGCGAATTCACTATGAAGTTGATCGCAGCTATGTCTGGCGGAGTCGATTCTGCAGTTGCTGCAGCGCGCGCAGTTGAAGAAGGTCACGATGTAATCGGTGTGCACCTAGCACTTTCGAGCAATCCGCAGAAATACCGTTCTGGTGCTCGCGGATGTTGCACCATCGAAGATTCACATGATGCACGCCGCGCAGCCGATGTGATTGGAATCCCTTTCTACATTTGGGATATGGCCGATGAATTTCATGCAGGAGTTGTCGAAAACTTTATGAGTGAATACAAGGCTGGGCGTACTCCAAATCCATGTCTGCGTTGTAATGAAAAGATTAAATTTGCTGCCGTACTTGATCGCGCAAAGGCGATGGGATTTGATGGTGTGATTACGGGTCACTATGCACGCACGCGCCAGAGCGCTGATGGAAAGACTTTACATCGCGCAGTTGATCCGCTGAAAGATCAATCCTATGTTTTAGCTGTTCTTAACAATGAACAAATCAGTGGCGCACTCTTTCCATTAGGTGACACTGAAAAAGTTGATATTCGGGTTGAAGCCGAACGCCGAGGATTAGCTGTGGCACAAAAGCCCGATAGCCATGACATCTGCTTTGTTCCATCGGGAGATAACGCGGGATGGTTGCGCGAACGTTTAGGTAGTGAGAGCGGTCCAATCGTTGATCAAGATGGAAATCAGATTGGCGAACATAAAGGTGCCTACACCTACACAATCGGACAACGGAAAGGCCTTGGAATTACCGTTCCAACACCAGATGGTTCACCACGATTTGTTTTAAAGATTGAACCGGTCACAAATACTGTTGTCGTAGGTGCACGCGAAGAACTTGCAGTCTCTTCTATGAAGGGCGAGCGAGCGATCTGGTGTGGACCTGATGTAAAACCGGGCGATCATCGTGGATTCGTGCAGGTTCGAGCACATGGACAGGCTTTGCCATGTACCTATCGCTTTGATGGAACACACCTTGTCGCCGATCTCGATCAACCTCTATTTGGGCTTGCCACGGGTCAGGCGATGGTTATTTACGATGGCGATCGCGTCGTGGGCTCTGCCACAATCTGTGAGACAGCCGCATGAGTAACACAGCTCGCCATCGCATCCAAGAGTTAACAAATGAGATTCGCGATCACCAATTTAAATATTACGTTTTGGATGCTCCCACGATTACCGATGCACAATTTGATGCACTGTTGCGTGAACTTGGAGAACTTGAGGCCGCCCACCCTGAGCTACTTGCGCCAGACTCTCCTAGCCTTGGAGTTGGCGGAGGTTTCTCCACCACCTTTGCTCAGCATGATCACATCGAAAAGATGATGAGCCTTGATAACGTCTTCGATCTAGATGAACTCGGCCAGTGGTTTGATCGCGTGGAGAAAGAAGTTGTTTCTCCTGCCTATCTCTGCGAACTCAAAGTAGATGGCCTTGCCATCAATCTCTTGTACGAGAAGGGTGAACTCGTCAGAGCGCTTACCCGCGGCAACGGTGTTACTGGTGAAGATGTCACCTTAAATGTGAAAACCATTAAGAATTTACCTCACACGTTAACCGGAAAGAAGATTCCTGATCTCATTGAAGTTCGCGGCGAAGTCTTCTTCCCGATAGCAGCATTTAATGAGCTTAATGAATCTCTGGAAGAAGCGGGCAAACAACTCTTTGCCAATCCTCGTAATGCGGCAGCGGGTTCGTTGCGCCAGAAAGATCCACGTGTAAGCGCTTCACGTCCGTTAAGTGTTGTTGTTCACGGTATCGGAGCTAACAACGGCGCAGATTTTTCCAGCCAATCAGAGGCATACGAGTTCTTAAAAGGTCTAGGTCTACCCACAAGCAATCGCTATCGGGTAGTAACAACTCGGGAAGATGTTGAGAAGTTTGTCGCTCACTACAACGAACATCGCCACGATGTCGAACATGAAATCGATGGCATCGTAATCAAGGTCGATGAGATCGCTTCACAGAAAGTATTGGGCGTTACTTCGCGCGCACCAAAGTGGGCTATCGCTTATAAGTATCCACCAGAGGAAGTCACTACAAAGTTACTTGATATCAAAGTCAGCGTAGGACGCACGGGTCGCGTGACGCCCTTTGCATTTATGGAGCCGGTAAAAGTTGCTGGATCAACAGTTACCAATGCGACGTTGCATAACCAAGAAGAGATTGAACGCAAAGGTGTCTTGATCGGTGACACGGTAGTCATCCGCAAGGCAGGTGATGTGATTCCAGAAGTACTGGGACCTGTTCTGGCACAGCGCAATGGATCAGAGCGCGCCTTTGTAATGCCCACTAAATGCCCAGAATGTGGCAGCACATTGCGCGCATTAAGTGATGGCGATGTCGATATTCGCTGCCCAAATGCTCAGACTTGCCCAGCACAGTTGCGCGAACGCATTTACTACATCGGCTCACGTGCAGCTCTGGATATTGATGTTCTCGGATATGAAGCTGCGATTGCGTTACTTACAGACGGTGTGATCGTTGACGAATCAGATCTCTTCTCGCTCACGCACGACAAATTGGTGACATCTGCTTTCTTCACAAAGAAAGATGGGGGTGCGGGAAAGAACGTTGAAAAGCTGCTTGCCGCATTGGATGAAGCTAAGACGCGTCCACTCTGGCGAGTGATCGTCGCCCTGTCGATTCGCCATGTTGGACCGACTGCAGCACAAGCACTTGCAACAACATTTGGCTCGATGGAGAAAATTGCCGCCGCATCTGCTGCAGAACTAGCCGATATAGATGGCGTTGGTGGCACGATCGCTGAATCAATTGTGGAATGGTTCACCGTAGATTGGCATCGTGACATTGTTCGCAAGTGGGCTGCCGACGGTGTTGCAATGGAGAACGTTGCAGGTATTGCAAAACCACAAACACTTGCAGGTCTTACCTTCGTCGTCACTGGGGGATTAAACAATTACACCCGCGATTCGATCGCTGAGACTATTACCGCCCATGGTGGAAAGCCGTCATCGTCTGTCTCCAAGAAGACTGATTACGTATTAGTTGGATCAGATCCCGGCTCCAAGTTAGCTAAAGCACAAGAACTTGGAGTTGCCATCATCGATGAGGTTGCCTTTGAGGCCTTACTTAGAGGCGACAAGTAGTAAGATCGCCCCATGATGACAGTTGCTAGTGAATCTCTTCGCGAACTCCCAGCCTCTCCCATTGTTTTTGGCGCCTTCGCTTTCGGCGTTTTCGT
>JBEANF010000041.1:0-6070 GCA_041165585.1 Actinomycetota bacterium
ACCAATCTTTGGACGATTGCCAATTACCTGCACAGATACATGTGAGATTGAATAGCCGGCAGCGTTAAGTAAACGTGCTGTCTCCTGCAATAACTGTGCGCCACTTGCACCTGCATATTCAGGGCGAGAAGTTCCAAAATTACTTCCGAGATCACCGAGATTGGAAGCAGCAAAGAGCGCATCGCAGATTGCATGTGCTGCAACATCGCCATCAGAGTGGCCTTCTACGCCAACTTCATCTGGCCAGAAAAGTCCAGCAAGATGTAGCGGACGACCATCGGCAAATGCATGCGCATCGACTCCGACTCCGGTGGAGAATTCACTGGTGGCTCCAAGAAATTGCAGCGCGGTTGCTAAATCTGCTGGTGTTGTAATTTTGATAGCGCGTTCTTCGCCGGCAATTACGCGAACGCGTGCACCTAATTGTTCAACGAGAGCTGCATCATCTGTTGCATCGTGGCCAGAGGCGTGAGCTTTCTTAAGAAGCTCATATGTAAATCCTTGTGGTGTCTGCACGCGACGAAGTGGTGCGCGATCAGGAGTAGCGGTGACATAGCCATCGCTATCTACAACTTTGACGGTATCTACTTGGGCAAGTCCTGGAATGACTGCAACATCTCCTGCATGTAGAGCAGCAATAACATTTCTGGCTAATTCACTGGAGGCAAGTGCGCGAGCTGCATCATGGACTAAAACAAATTCAGCATCTGGTGAAATCGCTGCAAGGCCAATGCGAACGCTCTCGCTTCGAGTAGATCCACCAGTGATAACAGTTGCGCGATCTGCGGCTAAATCACGAATTGCTGATTCGTATCCGGCAGGTGCGGTAATTACGATTTCATCGACAACAGCTGAAAGCGATGCGAGCGCGTGTTCGATAAGAGTTCGATCGCCGAGCGAGATCAGCGCTTTGGGAATTGTTGCTCCAAAGCGTTCGCCGCTACCTGCAGCAGCGATGATGGCAGCGATCATGGGTACTTCTTGCGTTAGGAAGCAAGAACCTCATCAAGAATTGTGGCGGCCTTATCTTCATCTGTGTGCTCAGCAAGTGCTAGCTCTGAGACAAGAATCTGCTTTGCCTTTGCCAACATACGCTTTTCACCAGCAGAAAGTCCACGGTCGAGATCGCGACGGTAGAGATCGCGCACGACCTCAGCGACCTTAATGACGTCACCTGATGCAAGCTTTTCGAGGTTCGCCTTGTAACGACGTGACCAGTTTGTTGGCTCTTCTGTATATGGCTGGCGCAGAACGCTAAATACACGATCGAGTCCGGCGCTATCGACAACATCGCGAACACCAACAAGATCAACGTTATCTGCAGGAACACGTACGGTGAGGTCGCCTTGCGCAACCTTTAAAACGAGGTAGGTCTTCTCTTCACCCTTAATAACTCGAGTTTCAATTGCCTCGATAAGAGCTGCTCCGTGATGAGGATAAACAACGGTTTCGCCGACCTTAAATGTCATGTGTTCCCCTTTAGTAGAAAACCAATTCTACCAGCCCTCACCGACAGATAAAAACTGTCCAGATCGTAAGAAAATGTGACTAGTTCCATGCGTAAAATCCACTTGACATTTTGGCGAGTTTCATTTTTTCCAGATTGCCATGAGAGAATCTGCACATGCGCCGTGCTTCTACAGTAATGACATCAGCCCTTGCACTTTCACTTCTTCTTACGGGTTGCGGTGCAGGACAAAATGCCGCTACACGAATGATTACTAGAGTGACTGATGGCCAAGAGATCACAGTTAAAGAAAATGGTAGCGAAATTCGCGTAGTTAACTTAACTTTGGTTGATACCGAAGATGGTGCTGCAGTTGTAGTTGCAACTATTGTCAATCAAGGCACCCAGCCAGATCAGCTTTTGGGAATTTCAGTACAAGGTATACAAGCAAACCTCACTGGCGAGACCGCTTTGTTGCCAAATAAGCCGTTGTTCTTTGAGGGCGAGCAGGCCAATGCCAAAGCGGTATTTCCTGGTGCAAATCCACAAGCAGGAACACATGTCAAAGTCTCACTCGGATTTGCGAAGGCCGGCTTTGTTTCAGCAGATGTCATAATCCGCGATAAGCGCGATGACTTTAAGAACGTGATCTCTGGCGCAAAGCTATCGACCGCAGATACAGCCACCGTTACTAACTAATTACTTACTTTCCATCTTGTAACCAAGTCCGCGTACCGTCTGAATGTAGACAGGGTTGGCAGGATCATCCTCAATTTTGGCGCGAAGGCGCTTGATGTGAACATCTAAGGTCTTAGTGTCTCCAACGTAGTCACTGCCCCAAACGCGATCGATAAGTTGAGTGCGGGTTAAGACTCGACCGTTGTTGCGCATGAGAAATTCCAGCAACTCAAACTCTTTCAATGGAAATTGCGCCGTTGCTCCGTTAATTGAAATGACATGGCGTTCGGTATCTAGCCGAACTGGTCCAACTGCCAAAATTCCCGAGTCTTCAACGTCATCACCTAATTCAGAGTTGCGGCGTAGCACGGCGCGGATACGAGCCACAAGCTCACGGGATGAGTACGGCTTAGTTACATAATCATCTGCACCTAACTCAAGCCCTACGACCTTATCAACCTCAGAATCTTTTGCAGTCAACATAATGATAGGAACGGCAGAGCGTTGTCGAAGCTGTTTGCAGACCTCGGTACCCGAAAGACCTGGCAACATCAGATCGAGCAGTACAAGGTCGGCTCCAACACGATCAAATTCCTCGATAGCTTTTGTACCTGTATCTGCAAGGACTACATCAAATCCTTCACGACCTAAAAGATAGGCTAGCGCTTCCGAAAAAGATGCTTCATCTTCGACTACCAAAATTTTGGTCATCGTGCTCCTTCAGTTCCTGTTGATGTCATCGAACTATCCTTCAAGCGGGGTAAACGTAAAGTAAAAGTGCTTCCCTGCCCCTCTAAACTCCATACACTTATATCGCCACCATGGTTTCCGGCAACGTGCTTAACAATCGAAAGACCCAAACCAGTTCCACCAGTTTCACGAGAGCGTGCTGGATCTACTCGATAGAAACGTTCGAAGATTCGCTCCAGATCCTTTTCAGGAATTCCAACACCCTGATCTGAGACCGTAAATTCCACTAGCTCCTCGCGACATTCAACACCAATCCCAACTCGGGTGGCTACTGGACTGTAATTAATGGCATTCTTAATCAAGTTACTCATCGCCATGCGAATCTGATTTCTATCTCCCAATACTAGACACGATGGTTGCTCTTGAAAAACTATCTCAATATTCTGTTTCTCTGCAGAAAGTCGCGATTCATCAATTGCTTCTTTGGCAATTGCTGCAATATCTAATACCTCTGCATTTCGTAACGGATCCTCATCTTGAAGTCGCGATAAGTTGATTACTTCTTGCACAAGTTCAGAGAGCCGCGTTGCCTCAAGTTGCATACGCGAGGCAAATTTCTTGATTGCAGCAGGGTCGTCGCTTGCCTCGAGCACAGCCTCTGCCAGGATCGATAGTGCCCCGATCGGCGTCTTTAACTCATGGGAAATATTGGCAACAAAATCTCTGCGCATAGAATCGAGTCGGTGAAATTCAGAGTCATCAAAGATCAGAATTGCGATCAATCCTTGGTCTCCAATAGGAGTAACTCGCACGACTAAATCATGGGTTCCGCTTCCGAGTGGTCCCCTTGGCAGTTCAAGCGTCTCTTCCTCGTAAACCCCTGAACGTCGAACAGCACGCACTAAGTTGATCAAGGGTTGGGACGAAATTCTATTTTCGCGAAGTACGCCTAGGCTACGCACTCCCCATGAGTTTTCAATTACAACATCAAATGAATTTAGTACAAGAAATTCTGCATCAACGATTTTTAATAGATCAATCACCGCAGGCGGCAAGAGGGTGACCTCTTGATTCCCATCTCCTGCTGGCCGTCTTTTGAACATAACCCAATACTAGAGAGTGGGCAGGGGGTTAGATAATTCAGCAGGGCAATCCATGCGAGATAACTCAATCTTAATCTGGTGTTCAAATTCAGTTCATGTATGTCCCTCGTCCAATGGCCATTGGTGAGTAAACTCGCCCCATGCGCGACGCCTTTCATGAAGAGTTAGATGCCATTCAAGCAACCTTAGTCACAATGGGAGAGATGGTAGAGCTCGCAGTCTCTCGATCTACTACCGCGCTTCTTAGCGCCGATATCAAATTGGCAGAGGCTGTCATCTCAGATGACAGCAAACTTGATGACATCCAACATGATCTTGAGGCGCGTGCAATTAATCTGATGGCGCGTCAACAACCGGTAGCGCAGGATCTTCGAGTTTTAGTCACATCACTTCGAATGAGCGCAGATCTTGAGCGGATGGGCGATCTCTGCCATCACATCGCCAAACTGGCTCGCATGCGCTACCCAGAGATTGCAGTACCTACAGAATTGACTAAAACTATTGAAGATATGGGCAAAACTGCTCAACAAATTATTAATAAGACTACTCACGTCATCAAGACTCAAAACCTGCAAGCGGCTATTGAGTTGGAAACTGATGATGATGAGATGGACAAGCTTCATCGCGCACTCTTTGTCGCATTGCTCGACGACTCGTGGTCACATGGAATTGAGACCGCAATCGATATGACTTTGCTCGGTCGCTACTACGAGCGCTGCGCAGATCACGCAGTATCAATTGCCCGTCGCGTCTACTTCCTCGTTAAAGGTGAGTACGCATCAGAGAGCCAAGCAGCTCTCTAACTTTTACTTCTTACCCTGATTTGCAACAGCCTTAATTGCCTCAGCCGCGGCTGCTGGATCTAAATATTGGCCGCCTATAACTTGTGGTGTGAGATCGCCATTAAGTGCATAGTGCAATGGAATTCCTGTTGGAATATTTAGCCCGGCAATATCGTCATCGCTGATTCCATCAAGGTGCTTTACAAGTGCTCGCAAGGAATTTCCATGTGCAGTGACGAGAACAGTCTTTCCCGCCTTGAGATCAGGAACGATTGATTCATGCCAGTACGGCAACATGCGTGCAACAACATCTTTCAAACACTCGGTACGCGGAAGATCTGCACCGAGATCGCTATAGCGAGGATCGGCATCTTGTGAATATTCCGAGCCATCTGCAATAGGTGGAGGTGGCACATCAAAGGAGCGGCGCCAGAGCATAAATTGCTCTTCACCATATTCAGCCAAGGTCTGCGCCTTATCTTTGCCCTGCAGAGCCCCGTAATGGCGCTCATTTAAACGCCACGAACGCTTTACTGGAATCCAGTGGCGATCACAGTTATCGAGTGCAAGTTGCGAGGTTGTGATTGCCCGGCGCAATAACGATGTGTGCACTACATCAGGCAAAAGGTTGCGATCACGAAGCAGAACTCCACCGCGTTTGGCCTCTTCTTCACCAGTGGCGGAGAGTCTGACATCGACCCAACCGGTGAAGAGATTTTTAGCATTCCATTCGGATTCGCCGTGACGCAGGAGGATGAGATTCATGGGTACATCCTAAAGCACTTAGATCAGATGCTTAAATGCTTCAAGATTTGCTAGCGATTCACCGCGACTGACCCGCCAAGCCCACTCGCGACGAATTGCATCGGCAAAGCCAAGTTCAAGCAGGGGATTAAATGCGCTATCTGCATATTGCAAGACAGATCCAAGTAAACGATCGAGTTCGACTTCGTTGACTGCCCCCAGAGGTAAGCGCCCGACCAAATAAATATCACCTAACTCATTTGTAGCAAATGCAATCCCATACATCGCTGCATTCTTTGCCATACACCAGGCATGTACTTCACCTGCATTTTCATCAGGTTTACGAATAACAAATGCATTAATACTCAAGGTGTGATCGCCAACAATCAGA
Organism: Actinomycetota bacterium; assembly: GCA_041165585.1. Classification (GTDB taxonomy): domain Bacteria; phylum Actinomycetota; class Actinomycetes; order Nanopelagicales; family Nanopelagicaceae; genus Planktophila. The sequence continues at coordinate 5,836 of JBEANF010000041.1, forward strand.
GCGCAATGTGTTGCAAGCTTGGTCTGTCCCGGCAAAGTGACCAGAAATGTATTGGTTGATGAACGTTCGTAATCAAGTCCTTGCGCATCAAGAAAAGATGCAATCAAATCAACGGTATTAATTGCCACAGTTATCCAATAATTTTGCGAGCAGAGGCACGTGTTGCAATGATGCGATCGTAAATATCAAGGGTTCCGCGCGCAGTTGCATCCCATCCAAAGTGAGATGCGTGCTC
>JBEANF010000042.1:0-4991 GCA_041165585.1 Actinomycetota bacterium
CTCGGTGGAGATATGGCTGCGCTAAAGAAATATGTGCGTCAGACTCGCGAATACCCAGGATTTAAGAAGATTGCATTTAAGTGGTCTGACGGAACTGGAAATGAATTCCCTCGACTTTCCATCAAAGTTCGCCCAGAGCTAGTTGCATTCGGCGATCCAGATGCTATTGAAGTGGATGAGAACGGTGTTGTCGGTGGCGGAACGCATATTCGCCCAGACCAGTTGGAGACTCTCGTTAAAGAACGTGGCGATGAGGTTGTCTTCTTTGATGGGCGAAATGCCTTCGAGGCAGAGATCGGTAAATTCAAAGATGCGATTGTTCCGGATGTAACAACATCTCGTGACTTCATCGAAGAGATCGAAAGCGGCAAATACGATCACATCAAAGATAAGCCAGTGGTTACTTACTGCACCGGCGGAATTCGCTGTGAAATCCTCTCCGCAGTCATGGTCAAAAATGGCTTTAAAGAGGTCTACCAAATTGATGGTGGGATTGTTAAATACGGTAATAAGTTTGGTGATGACGGCCTCTGGGAGGGTTCGCTCTATATCTTTGATTCACGTATGAAGATGGAGTTCTCAGACCATGCCAAGGTAATTGGTAGATGCGAAAAGTGCGAAGCTTCAACTAATCAATTTAGAAATTGCAATACAGCTTCCTGCCACCAGCTCATTCTGCTATGCGACGACTGTGCGGCTCTAGATTCAAATCTTTCATGTACCCACGATCAGAGTAAGGCTCGTACTTCAGAGCTCATCGGCTAGTTGGTCTCTCGATGATCTGGTGGCCTAATGAAGTTCCCACGATTTCTCGAGGATTGATCACACTTCGTAAACCTCATCTAGACGATACTCAAGCAATCTTTGATGGCTGCCAGGATCCATTAATCCCCCGATTTACCGCAATTAGCTCGGATTACTCGATAGCGCATGCCTTAGATTATGTGCAGCGTGTAGATGTCTCTGTCCGCACCCAAAGAGAGCTGCCATTTGTCATCGAATACGGCAATGGTGATGACACGGTTTTTGCCGGCACGATTTCTTTCCACTCACTCAATGTCAAAAATAGTGTGGGTGAGCTCGGATATTGGATGACATCTTCGATGCGCGGCCAAGGGATAGGTACTACGGCTGCTGGCATGCTCACTGATTACGGATTTGCAACTATTGGGTTCAAGCGAATCGAAGCCCTTGTAGATACTGAAAATGTTGCCTCATGTAAATTGTTGGAGAGCGCTGGATACCAGCGTGAAGGTTTGCTGCGCAATAAAGTCACACGTGATGATGGTCGACAGATTGATATGTACTTATTTGGCGCGGTTCCAGAGGATTGGGAATACCTTCCGGAGTAGTGAGTAATTCCCTTCCGGAGTAGTGAGTAATTCCCTTCCGGAGTAGGGCATAAATTGAGACTGGCTAACTGGTGACGAGTACTATGTGAAACATGGAATCACTCGCACTCGTTGTCGCGTTAATTATGGCAGTAGTGATGCTGAGTGGACCCATTGGAATTTTGCTCACTCTCAATCCGATTTGGAATGCAACGCTGAAAGTCCCAGCCTTATGGTATGCAAGACGCATTCTGATTTCTATCTTGGCGGCGGCTGGAATTGTCCTTGGATTTCAGGTTTTGCTTGGAGGAATTCCCTTTATAGCATCGCTCATGGTGATGTCAGGAATGGCCTTTAACTTGGTCGCCATCAAATTGGAATATCAGATTGGTAAATTCAATAAGCGAAAGACGCCAGGCACACCTGGAGCATCTGAGTTATAAATAACCTGATCAGAAGTTTCGAAAATATTGGTGGAGGTGCCGGGAATCGAACCCGGGTCCTTCGGAATTAAAATAGGGCTTCTACGGGCGTAGTGTGTTTATCGTGTTCTCAGTTCCGAATCTCTTACACACGAGTATTCGACAAACTCATTTGCGAAAATGTTCTCCGACAACGTTCGCAACGCCATTATCTGGAAGAGCCCTCTAGCGGCGCTAGGTCCCAGATCGAAGGCGAGTCTGGGCTAACGGATCACAGAGCTTGCTTAGGCAGCAAGGGTGAGATCATCGGCAGTTGTACTGACGATTATTTTTTGCACAGGTTTTTGGTTTACGAGATCATCCTGGCTTCCTCGGCCCGCTTCCCCTATCTCAACAACCAAAGTCGAGACCGTTCACCCCCATGGGTGTGGAAAGCATTGTCACTTGCGTGACTTTTATGCAATGCCACTATGTAGTTGTGTTCCAAGTATAGAACGGATTAGAGAGGACGAAAATTCCCTGCAATAAGAGGCTTAACTCTGCTTTGCGCTCACAAAACATGCGCAATCAGGAAGAACTAGAACTCTTTGCCTGTCTTACGGCGAGATACTTCACGCTCGATCTCACGTGAATCTTGGCGTTCTTTCAGCGCTGCACGCTTATCGTGGGCTTTCTTTCCGCGAGCCACAGCAATCTCAATCTTGGCTTTTCCATCTTTAAAATAGAGTTGCAATGGAATAAGTGTCGTTCCACCTTCTTTGGTGAGCGCATGCAATTTACGGAGCTCCTGTAAATGCACCAATAACTTTCGCTCACGACGAGGTGTGTGGTTGTTCCAAGTTCCTTCTGTATATTCAGGAATATGCACCCCGCTTAGCCACAACTCACCGTTGCTGACGTGTGCATATCCATCAATCAACGATGCGCGACCTGCGCGAAGAGATTTCACTTCAGTGCCAGTTAGAACAATGCCGCACTCATAGACATCATCAATCGAGTAATCATGGCGCGCTTTCTTATTCTGCGCGATGAGCTTGCGACCAACCTCTTTGACCATGAGCAGACTCTAGTCCTTAACTCTAATCTCTGGCCCTAGGCCTTTACTCTCAGCCTTAGACCTTGAGGTAGCGGCGAAGAGTAATCAGTGAGGCAAAGGTGGAGACAACCATGCCAGTAAGAAGTAGCCAAGCCGATGCAATCCAGACTTCATTCCAGCCAAAGAAGTTGGTAAAGGTCAAAAGGGGAGCGATCTTGGTATCGACAACCTGTTTGAGTCCGGCAAGCAAACCTGTTGCCAATCCCCAACCAATGAATGCCGAAATAACTCCCTCGAGCAGAAACGGCAATTGAATTGAAAACGAGGATGCGCCAACTAGTTTCATCACACCAGTCTCACGGCGTCGGTTAAATGCAGCAATACGCAAGGTATTAGAGATAAGTAGCGCTGCTGTAAGCACGGAAGCTAGCCCGACTGCAATTGCACCATTTCTCAATACATTAAGAAGCTGGAAGAACTTCTCCAGAATTGATCGTTGATCTTGCACAACATCAACTCCGGGACGGCCAGTAAATGCTGAGACGACGACAGCAAACTGTGTGGGGTCATCTAGCTTTACACGAAATGACTCAGGTAATTGATCTGCAGTCACGTTCTGAGCAATTGCTGAATCTTTAAAGCGCTCTTGGAAACGTGAAAAAGCCTCTGACTGGCTTTCGTAATAGACGCTCTGTACAACAGGAAGTGCCTCAAGGTCGGCCTTTATAGTTGTGCGCTGTTCGTTGGTGACTACTCCACCGGCACATGATGGAGATTCAGATAGAGGGCCGCAGAGAAATACTGAGACTTCAATCTTGTCATACCAATAATCTTTCATGGCAGTTACTTGCGCATTTGATAGAAGGCCAATTCCGAGCAGAGACAATGAGATAGCTGTCGTTACAACTACTGCAAAAGTCATGGTGAGGTTACGACGAAGTCCAATACGAACTTCACTGAGCAAAAATCCTGTGCGCATTTCTCTCCCCTTACCCTGTGTATCCGTAGACGCCGCGAACTTGGTCACGAATAACGTGGCCGCCATCTAATTCGATAACGCGCTTTCGCATCTGATCCACAATTCCTGAATCGTGAGTTGCCATCAAGACTGTTGTGCCTTCGCGGTTGATTCTGTCGAGCAACTTCATGATTCCTACAGATAGGGCCGGATCAAGGTTTCCTGTTGGCTCATCTGCGATGATGATTGCTGGTTTGGTGACATAGGCACGTGCAATTGCTACGCGCTGTTGTTCACCACCAGAGAGCTGATTTGGCATGCGATCGCCTTTATCTTCAAGGCCGATCAACTCGAGAACTTCTGGAACTTCACGGTTGATCTCTTTCTTTGAGTAACCAAGTACATGAAGAGCAAATGCAATATTTTCTGTGATTGTCTTATTTGGAAGAAGACGGAAATCTTGAAAGACGGTTCCAAGTTGGCGACGAAGTTCTGGAATCTTGTGATTTGAAAGCTTTCCAAGATCTTTTCCAGCAACATGGATAATGCCAGATGTTGGCTTCTCTTCGCGGAGAATCAACCGCAAGAATGTTGACTTACCTGAACCTGATGCACCAACAAGGAAGACGAACTCACCTTTTGTAATTTCGAGGTTGACTGAATCAAGGGCAGGGCGTTCTTGACCTGGATAGGTCTTTGTCACATTCTCAAAGCGAATCATGTGCTGCTCCTCTTACCCTTTCCTCTGGGAAGGGCTTACGCCCGACCCGTTGGGGCTCACCTTCCTTGCGGAAATTAAGACCTTTGGATCACGGGGCTAATAGGCCCCATCGTCTCCGTACTGAGCCTAGTTTATGGAACAAGGGTGGAGTTCGCGGGATTTGAGCGTAGATAGACCCGAGTTTAGATAGAAATTGAGTCCAGATTTACGCGTGATATGAAGTGAATGTGAGATTTATTGCCTTGCTATCACGCTTACTTCGATGCCAACCGATAGCAAAGTTTAATTCCGAAATTTACTGCACAGCTTGTGATCGACGCCAGCGAATACCAGCCTCAATGAAATCATCAATTTCACCATTGAGAACTGCAGATGTATTTCCTGTCTCATGATTGTTTCGAAGATCCTTAACCATTTGGTACGGTGCAAGAACATAAGAACGCATCTGGTTTCCCCAAGATCCTGAGTTATCACCTTTGAGAGCATTGATTTTGGCTTGCTCTTCCTGACGTCTGCGTTCCAA